>CALWOL010000180.1 GCA_944383135.1 uncultured Flavonifractor sp. | reverse complement strand
CCCACCAACAACCAGGACAACCACAAGGGCAAGTGGGGCAACGCCAACGACGCCCGGGACGTCATCCTCACCGATGATTTCACCGAGGAGGGCATCTACGAGGCCATCCGCAACTACCGCGTCTACGCCACTGAGGACAAGAACCTGGAGATCAGCTACACCCTCAACGGCCAGATGCTGGGCTCCATCATCGCGGAGGTCCCGGAGACCGCCGCCATCCAGGTCAGCGTGTACGACCCCGACGCCTCCGACTCCATCTCCAAGGTGGAAGTGGTGGTCAACTCCGGCGCGGTGGCCTATGCCTGGGACGATCCCACACAGCTGGCCTCCGGCGAGCTGAGCTGCACCATTCCCGCCGATTACAGCTATTACTTCATCCGGGTCACCCAGGGCGACGGCGACATCGCCGTGACCGCCCCGGTGTGGGTGGGCGAAGTGGTGAAGCTGGGCGTCTCCTCCGTGGTGTGCGGTACCTCCACTCCCGTCACCGACGAGGCCCTCACCCTCACCACCACCCTCTTCAACAGTGAGACGGCTGAGGCCACCGTCAAATCCATCACCTATGCCAGCGGCAGCCAGACTCTGTTCACCGACAGCACCGTCCGGACCATTCCCGCCTCCGGCACTCTGGCGGTGGATTGGAGCTACATCCCCACCACGGCCCGGGTGATGACCATCACCGTCACCGCCGTCATTGAGGAGGGCGGCATCGAGTACAGCTATTCCAAGAGCGTGACCCTGGATATCCTGGACGCCAGGCAGCTGGTGTATATCGGCATTGACGCCTCCCACTACAATGAGTACGTCAACGGCAACTACAAGGATTCCATGGGCAACTTCGGCACCCTGGCCGCGGGCTATTCAGTGCGCACGGTGCAGCTGAATACCAGCGCCGAGCTCATTGCCGCCTGTGAGAACGCAAACGGCAAGTACGTGGCCCTGGTGCTCACCGCGCCCTCCCGCCGGGACGGCGACAAGCTGCGGGACCCCTATGTGTGCTACTCCCAGCAGGAAATTCAGGCCATCGCCGACTTCAACGCCGCCGGCGGTACGGTAATCGTGGCCGGCTGGGGCGACTTCTATGAGAGCTATCAGGACTTCCCCGCGGAGGACCACATGGCCGCCCAGCAGAACCTGATTCTGGAGGCTCTGGGTTCCCATCTGCGCATCAGCGACGATGAGCTCAAGGACGACTCCTACAACGGCGGCCAGCCCCAGCGTCTCTACCTGAGCAGCTACAACTTCGACTCCTTCCTGCTGGACCGGGTGGAGTTTGACCCGGACAATCCCCACAACAACCTGTATACCGAGCTGTTCAGCCAGTATGGCGGCGCCTCCATCCACGTGGTGGACGCCGACGGCCAGCCCACCACCGCCATCCCCGACACCGTAACCCCGGTGGTGTACGCCTTCGACACTAGCTACTCCGCCGACGACGACAAGGACAACCGGGGCGGCCTGGGCACCATCCCCGAATATGCCTACGACGACGGCACCGACCGCCTGCTGGCGCTGGCCACCGAGGATTTGGGCGGCGGTAAGGGCCTGATTGTGGTCTCCGGCGCGGCCTTCCTGTCCAACTTCGAGGTGCAGGCCACCATCAGCGACTCCGGCGCCGAGAAGAACTACTCCAACTACAAGATTTGTGAGAATCTGGTCAGCTATCTCAACCCCACCACCATTTCCAAGATTGCCGACGTGCAGGCCCAGCAGCAGGAGGGCATCAAGTACGTGGTGGAGGGCGTGGTCACCTCCAACGCCTCCGGCTATGACAAGGATACCGCCTTCTTCGACTGTATCTACGTGCAGGACGACACCGCCGGCATCAACGCCTTCCCCGTGGCCGGGAACTATAAGCTGGGCGACAAGGTCCGCATCACCGGCACCACCTCCTCCTACCAGGGGGAGCGGCAGCTCAATGTGACCAGCATTGAGAAGATTGGCGAGGGCGAGCCCCTTGCGCCCAAGTCCATCACCACCAGAGAGGCGGCCCAGTCCACCTACCTGGGCAGCCTGGTGCAGATTCAGGGCGTGGTAGTGAGCTTCGCTGAGGCGGAGGGCTCCATCCAGACCATCATGGTCCGGGATACCAGCGGCTACGACGCCCGGGTATTCATCGACGGCTACATCACCCAGAACAAGACCATTGAAAATCTGGCGGTGGGCCATGAGATTACCGTGGTGGGCCTGTCCTCCTACGACAACAGCTTCGACGGACCCGCCCCCCGCATCCGCATCCGGGACCGGGCCGACATCGTCTGCGGCACCGAAGAGGTGGACATCCCGCCCGCGTACAGCGGCGGCTCCGGCGGCGGCTCCTCCTCCGGTAACAAGACCGAGACCGTCACCAACCCCGACGGCTCCACCACCACCACGGTGACCAAGCCCGACGGCTCCACCACCGACACCACCAAGTACCCTGACGACACCACCACCGTCACCAACACCGACAAGGACGGCAACGCCGACACCACCGTGAAGGTGCCGGAGAAGCTCCTCACCGGCACGGCGCAGACCGGGGACTCCTTCCTGGTGTCCATGCCGGAGCAGGTACCCGCCTCCTCCGCCTCCTCCGCCCCCAGCATTACCATGAATCTGGCGGGCAAGGAGGAGGTCAAGGTGGAAATCCCGGTGAAGGAGGCCTCCACCGGCACGGTGGCCGTCCTGGTAAAGGAGGACGGCACCGAGGAAATCCTGAAGGACACCGCTCTGACGGACAAGGGCATCACAGTCACCCTGTCGGACGGAGACACCATCAAGATTGTGGACAACGCCAAGCGCTTTACCGACGTGTCCGACACCCACTGGGCCAAGCCGGTCATCGACTATGTCACCAGCCGGGAGCTGTTTGAGGGCACCAGCGCCTCCACCTTCACCCCCGCCGGCGCCATGACCCGCGCCATGGGCTGGACCCTGCTGGCCCGGTACGCCGGGGTGGATACCTCTACCGGAGACACCTGGTACGCGGCCGGCCGGACCTGGTCCATGGAGCAGGCTGTTTCCGACGGCACCAATCCGGAGAATCCCCTCACCCGGGAACAGCTGGTCACCATGCTGTACCGCTACCTGGGCAGCCCGGCGGCGGAGGGCGATCTGAGTGCCTTTGCCGACGCCGCCTCCGTCAGCGGCTGGGCCTATGACGCCATGGTCTGGGCCGTGAGCCTGGAGCTGGTGGAGGGCGTGGGCGAGAACCGCCTGGCCCCCCAGAACACCGCCTCCCGCGCCGAAGTGGCCGCGCTCTTCGCCCGCTTCGCCCCACAGTTCTGAGCTTCCAACCACAGCACAAGCGGGCCGCCCCGGCGCGGGCGGCCCGCCTCTGTTTCAGAGAGGAGGACCCGCTTTTATGGGCCGAAAAACCGCTGTCCCATCCGCCCCCCTGTGGACCCGCCGCCGCCTGGCCGGGCTGATCACAGGCCTGCTGCTGTTTCTCGTCCTGGCTGGGGGCTGCCTGCTGCTGCCGGAGGAGAACCGGGAGCTGACCGCCGCCCAAAAGCGCTCTTTTGCCGCGGCCCGGGTCACCGACGTGGTGGCCGACGACGCCCAGCCCCAGGACTGGACCGAGGGGCTGCGGGTGGGCTCCCAGCTGCTGGAGCTGGAGATTCTCACCGGGGCGTACAAGGGGGCCGTCCTGGAGGGCACCAACTACCTCACCGCCTACGCCAACGTGGACTGCTCCCTGGGTACCCGGGTCATCGTCCGGCTGGACACCGACGACAGCGGCGCGCCCTACATCGTCTCCATCCCCAACTATGACCGGGGGCCGGTGCTTGTGGGGATGATTGCCGTATTCGCCCTGCTGCTGGTGGTCATCGGCGGGAAAAAGGGACTGATGGCCCTGCTGGGCCTGGCCTACACCCTGGCGGGCATCTGGCTGCTGCTCATCCCCCTGGTCCTCCGGGGCGCGCCCCCCATTCCCGCCGCCATCGCCATTGCCGCCCTGACGGCTGCCGCCTCCCTGCTGATGCTCACCGGCTTCACCCGCAAAACCCTGTGCGCCGGTCTGGGCTGCGTGGGGGGCGTGGCGGCGGCGGGGCTGTTCGCCTGGCTGGTGGGGCAGATTACCCCCATCAGCGGATTCAACATGTCGGAGGCGGAGGAGCTGGTGCTTCGGGCCTATGACAGCCCCCTGGAAATCCGGGGTCTGCTGGTGAGCGGCATCCTCATCGCCGCCCTGGGCGCGGTAATGGACGTGGCCATGTCCATCTCCTCGGCGTGCAGCGAGCTGCGGGCGGTCAATCCCCGGCTCACGGCGGGGGAGCTGCTCCGCTCCGGGATGAACATCGGCCGGGATGCCATGGGCACCATGGCCAACACCCTGATTCTGGCCTTTGCCGGCGCCTCCTTCAACGTACTGCTCCTCTTCCAGGTATATGGCTACCCGCTCATCCAAATCATCAACAGCGACGCCATGGCCATTGAGCTGATTCAGAGTGTGGCCGGCTCGGTGGGGATTCTGCTCACCGTCCCCCTGGTCTCCCTGCTGGCCTCCCTCATCCTCACCCGGGCTCGCCCGGCCAATTGAATGTCTCCAGAGCGCGACAAAAAACGGGACCGCCTGCGGCGGTCCCGTTTTTTGCAGTTCACAGTGTGGGAAAGACGGCCTGCACCGCCTCCAGCGTGGCCTCCAGCTCCGCCTGGGTGTGGGCGGTGGAGAGGAACATGGCTTCAAACTGGGCGGGGGCCAGGGCCACCCCCCGCTCCACCATCCCCTGAAAATACCTGGCGTAGCGGCCCACGTCGCTGCCCTTCGCGTCCACAAAGGCGGTGACGGCGGTGGGGGTAAAGAAGGGAGAGAGGAGGGAGCCGATCTGGTTCACCGCCACCGGCACCCCTGCCTCCTCCGCCGCCCGCCGCATGCCGCACGCCAGCCATTCGGCCTTGGCGGCGATGTCGTCATAGACCTCCGGGTGCTCCTTCAGATAGGTGAGCTGGGCCAAGCCGGCGGCCATGGCCACCGGATTGCCGCTGAGGGTGCCCGCCTGATAGACGGGACCGCAGGGGGCCACCTGCTCCATCAGCTCCCGGCTGCCGCAGTAGGCCCCCACCGGCATGCCGCCGCCGATAATCTTGCCGAAGGTGACCAGGTCGGCCTTCACCCCAAAATATGCCTGGGCGCCCCCCAGGGCCAGGCGGAAGCCGGTGATGACCTCGTCAAAGACGAGCAGGGCGCCCGTCCGGTCGCACAGCTTCCGCAGGCCCTCCAAAAAGCCGGGGGCGGGGCTGACCACGCCCATGTTGGCGGCCACCGGCTCCACCAGGATGCAGGCCACCTGGCCGGGCCAGGCATCCAGCAGAGCCTCCACCGACTTGAGGTCGTTGAACTGGGCGGTGAGGGTGTGCTTGACGATATCCTCCGGCACACCGGCGGAAGAGGGGTGGCCTCCCGCCAGAGCGGAGGAACCGGCGTTCACCAGCAGGCAGTCGGAGTGCCCGTGGTAGCAGCCCTCAAACTTGATGATCTTGTCCCGGCCGGTGGCACCCCGGGCCAGGCGGACGGCGCTCATCACCGCCTCGGTGCCGGAGTTGACCATCCGCACCATTTCAATATGGGGCACCAGCTCCACCATCAGCCGGGCAATCTCCACCTCCCGGCGGGTGGGGGCCCCGAAGGAGAGGCCGTCCTTCACCGCTTTCTCCACCGCCTCCCGGATGACCGGGTGGTTGTGGCCCAGAATCATGGGGCCCCAGGAGCAGACGTAGTCGATGTACCGCTTTCCGTCCTCGTCCCAGAGGAAGGGGCCCTCCCCCCGGGTGATGAAGCGGGGGGCCATGCCCACCGCCCGGTAGGCCCGCACCGGGGAGTTGACCCCGCCGGGGAGGACCTGAACCGCCTGCTCATACAGTTCTTCCGAGCGTCCCATCAGCCGATGTCCCCCTTCCGGATGGCCCCCGCCAGCTCCTTGGCATAGTAGGTGATGAGCATGTTGGCCCCCGCCCGGAACACGCTGAGGGCGGCCTCGCACAAAATCCGGTACTCGTCGATGAGCCCGGCGGCGGCCGCCGCCTTGATCATGGCGTACTCCCCGGACACCTGGTAGGCGCACATGGGCAGGTCGAAGGCGTCGGAGCACTCCCGAATCACGTCCAGGTAGCTGAGGGCGGGCTTGACCATGAGGATGTCCGCCCCTTCCTCCACGTCCAGGGCGCACTCCTTCAGGGCCTCCTTCCGGTTGTGGGGGTCCATCTGGCAGCCCTTCCGGTCCCCGAAGGCGGGGGCGGAGCCGGCGGCGGAGCGGAAGGGGCCGTAAAAGGCGGAGGCGTATTTGGCGGAATAGGCCATGATGGGGGTGGTCTCATAGCCGTGCTCGTCCAGGATGGTCCGGATGGCGGCCACCCGGCCATCCATCATGTCGGAGGGGGCCACCATGTCCGCCCCCGCCTGCACATGGGACAGGGCGGTCTTGGCCAGCACCTCCAGGGTCTTGTCGTTGTCCACCTCATGGCCCCGGAGGATGCCGCAGTGGCCGTGGTCGGTGTACTCGCACATGCACACGTCGGTAATCACATAGAAGTCGGGATAGTTGGCCTTGATGGCCCGGATGGCCTGCTGCACCACGCCGTTTTCCGCCCAGGCGGAGGAGCCCACGGCGTCCTTCCCGGCGGGCAGGCCGAAGAGGATGCAGTGGGTCACCCCGGCGGCCAGGCACTCCTCCACCGCCAGGCACACGCTGTCCAGTCCGTAGTGGTTCTGACCCGGCAGAGATTCAATGGGCCGGACCCCCTTCAGGGTCTCGTCCACAAAAATGGGATAAATGAGGCTGTCGGGGGACAGGCGGGTCTCCCGGCACAGGCGGCGCACCGCGTCATTGCCCCGCAGGCGGCGGGGGCGTTGGATCAGTTCCATGCTAAACACCTTCCACAATCAAATCCACCAGGGCGTCCATGGTGGCCGCTTTGGCTGTTTGTACCGGAATGCCGTGCTTCCGGGCCTCTCCGGCAGTCTGCTCCCCGATGCACAGGCCCAGCATACGGGAAAAATCCGCATCCGCCCCCACGGAGGAGACAAACCCCTTCACGGTGGAGGCGGAGGTGAAGGTGATTAGAGTCCTTCCCTCTCCCTCCACCAGCGCCCGCAGGGCCTGAGAACGGGGATTGTCATACACCGTGCGGTAGGTGGCCACATCGTCAAACTCCATGTTACGCCCCGCCAGCGCCTCTGTCAAGGCGGGGGAGCCCTCCTCCGCCCGGAGGATGAGCACCCGCCCGGCGGCGGGGAGACCCGCTCCCAGGTGGGCGGCGTCGTACACCTCCGGCACGTAGTCGGCCCTCAGGCCGTGCCCGGTCAGGGCCCGGGCGGTGCCGGGGCCGATGGCGGCCAGCTTAAGCCCGCCCAGGGCCCGGGCGTCCCTGCCATGGTCCTCCAGCCACTGCCATACAGTCTCCGCCCCGGCGGGGCTGGTGAGGACCAGCCATTCATATACCCCCAGCCGCTCCATGACCCCGTCCAGGGCGGGGTTGGGGGCGATGGGCCGGGTGGCGATGCAGGGATACTCCCACACCTCCGCCCCCAGCGCCCGCAGCCGGGCGGACAGGGTGCCCGCCCGCTCCTTCGGCCGGGTGACCACCACGGTTTTCCCCTTCAGGGGCAGCTTGTCAAACCAGTCGAACTGCTCCGCCAGGGCGCACACGCCCCCCACCACGATGACGGCGGGGCTGACCACCTTCGCCTCCTCCGCCGCCCGGGGCAGCTCGCCCAGGGGGGCGGAAATCCGCCGCTGGGCGGGAGTGGTGCCCCGCTCCACCACGGCGGCGGGGGTGGCGGCGTCCATGCCGGCACGGAGCAGCCCGGCGCAGAGCTCCGGCAGGGCGGACACCCCCATCAGAAAGACCAGGGTGCCTTTCGTGCGCACCAGGGCTTCAAAGTCAATGTCCAGCTCCTTTCCCGCCCGCTGGTGGCCGGTGACAATGTGGAGGGAGGAGCAGCAGTCCCGGTGGGTCACCGGGATGCCCCCATAGGCGGGGGCAGCGATGGCGGAGGTGATGCCGGGCACCTCCTCAAAGGGGACACCGTGGGCGGCCAGCAGCTCCAGCTCCTCGCCTCCCCGGCCGAAGAGGAAGGGGTCACCCCCCTTGAGGCGCACCACCCGCTTCCCCTCCAGGGCCTTGTCCAGCAGAATCCGGTTGATCTCCTCCTGGGGCACCGGGTGGCGGGCGGCCTGCTTGCCCACGTTGATGTGCTCCGCCCCCTCCGGCATCAGGGCCAGGATGGCGGGGCTCACCAGCCGGTCGTACACCACCACCTGGGCAGTTTCCAGGGCCTCCAGCCCCTTCCGGGTGAGCAGGCCGGGGTCGCCGGGCCCCGCGCCCACCAGCGTCACCTTTCCAGCCATGGGCCCCCTCCTTTCATCTCCTCCGCCAGGGCGGCGGCCAGGCGCTCGCCCTGGTCCCGGGGCCCGGCGGCGGTCCGGCGGAGGACCTTCCCCGCCCCGTCCACATACAGGCCCGTGATGGTGAGCGTCTCCCCCGCAAGCCGGGCGTGGGCGGCAATGGGGGCCGAGCAGCCCCCGTCCAGGGCCCGGACAAAGGCCCGCTCGGCCAGGGCGCACAGGGTCCCCTCCTCATCCACCACCCCGCTGAGGTAGTCCAGGTTCTCCCCCGCCCGGCTCTGGAGAGCCAGAATCCCCTGTCCGGCGGCGGGGATGAGCTCCTCCACGGTGAAATACCGGGCAATCCTGCCCTCCAGGCCCAGCCGCTTCAGTCCGGCGGCGGCCAGCACCAGGGCGGAATACCCCCCCTCGTCCAGCTTCCGCAGGCGGGTGAGCACATTGCCCCGCACCGGAGCGATGTCCATCTCCGGAAAAAGGGCCCGCAGCTGCACCGCCCGCCGGGCGGAGGCGCAGCCGATGGGCCTGCTCCTGTCCAGCTCCGCCGCCCCAGCGGGCAGCACCAGGGCGTCCCGGGGGTCCTCCCGGCGGGAAAAGCCCGCCAGGGGGATGCGGGCATCCACCTCCATGGGCAGGTCCTTGCAGCTATGTACCGTCAAATCCGCCCGGCCCTCCAGCAGGGCAGCGTCCAGCTCCTTCACAAACAGGCCCTTGCCCCCGATTTTATCCAGGGTGCGGTCCAGGATTTTATCTCCGGTGGTTTTCATGGTCACCAGCTCCAGGGCGATGTCCGGGTGACGGGCCCGGATGGCCTCCATCACCAGCTCCGACTGGATGACCGCCAGCCGGCTCTCCCGGCTGCCCACCCGTATGGTCCTCATTCCAATCCCTCCAGTACGGCCCGAATGGCCTTGGCCACCCGGGCGGTGCGGTCGTGGTCATCCCCCCGGCCCGCCACACCGGCCACAAGATTCTCCCCGGTGCACACCGCCGGGAAAAAGAAGGTGCACTCCTCCGGCGCGTCGGCCACACTGACGGGGATGCCCAGGGCCCGGGCCTCCTCCCCCACCGCCCGGTTCACCGCCCGGTCGTCGGTGGCGCTCACCGCCAGCTCAGCCCCCGCCAGGTCCCCGGGGGCATAGGGCCGCCGGAGCCAGGTCACGCCGGAGGGCAGGCCCTTGCACCGGGGGGCAATCACCAGGACCTCCACCCCGAAGCGGGAGAGCACCCCCGCCCGGCGGCAGGCCACGGCGCCCCCGCCGACGATGACCGCCCGCTTCCCCGCCAGCTCCACAAACAGGGGGAAGCGGAAGGGCTTCTCCGCCGGCTGCTTCCATCTGGGGCGGGCCGCGGTGTGGAGCTCAATCTTCCGGGCGGCCCGGTCCAGATCCTCCGGGGTAAGGCTCTCCTTCAGGCCGCCGGAGAGGAGGTCCACCGCCCGGCTCACCGCCAGCTCCACCAGCTCCCGGGCCTCGGGGCCCTCCAAATCGGTGGACAGCACCCGGGCGGTCACCGCCTGCTTCACCCGCTCCAGGCCGGGCAGGCAGTTTTTATAGTTCTCCCACTGCTCCAGCTGGGAGAGGTATTTTTCCACAATCTCCTCCGCCTCGGGGGGGATGTTCCGGCACACCTCCACCCCCAGGTCGTCCACGTTGTACAGGGTGAAGCCGGGCAGCTCCCCCACCGCCGGCTCAATGTCCCGGGGGATGGCCAAATCCGCCAGCACCCTGGGGGGATGGACCAGCTGGGCCAGCTCCCAGGCGGTGACGGTGTAGTGGGGGCTGGTGGTGGCGGAGAGCACCAAATCCAGCCCCTCCATGGCGTCGTACCGCCCCTCGTAGGGCACCACGGCGCAGCCGGCGGGCACCACGGTCTGGCCGTGGTGGTAGCTGCGCAGGGTAATTGTGACGGCACAGCCCGCGGCCCGGAGCAGGTCGGCGGCCAGCCGCCCCATCTCCCCGTTGCCGATGACCAGGCCCTTCTTTCCCGCCAGGCCCCCCAGGACGGTCTCCAGCTTTTCCACCCCACTCTGGGCGGCGGAGCGGGGGACGCCCACAAAGCGCACCCTGCTTTTGATCTCCTTGCCGGCGGCGGCGGCGTTGCGGAAGAGGGTCTCCAGCACGCTGTCCGCCGTCCCCGCCTCCCGGGCGGCCTGAATGGCCCCCTTCACCTGGGTGACAATCTGGTCCTCCCCCCAGATCTGGGCGCGGAGGCCCCCCGCCACCTCCATCAGCCGCCGGGCGGCCTCCCGGCCCCGGCAGGAGACAAAGGTCTCCCCAAAAAGGGCATACTCCACCCCGGCGGCGGCGCACAGCAGCGCCCCGGCGTCCGCCTCCACTCCGTCGGCGCAGGAGAGATAGAGCTCGGTGCGGTTGCAGGTGGACAGCAGGGCGCAGCCCTCCACCCGGGCGTCCTTCCACAGCCGCCGGTTCAGCTCCACCACCTGTCCCCGGGTGAAGGACAGCTTCTCCCGCAGATCAATGGGGGCCCGGTGCCAGTCCAGCCCCGCCATGATAAGGTTCACGGCTCTTCCCCCTTCTTCACCAGCACCACGGAAAAGTAGCCGCTGCCCTCCTCCAGGTCGGCAAACCGGGGACACACCAGCTCCCCCTCCATGCCGCAGTTGGCCACCAGGGAGGCCCGGTCCAGCAGACCGTGGGCCGCCAGAGCCTCCTTCAGGACCCCGATCTCCTTTCCCGCCTTCATAAACACCAGGTTGGCGTCCGCCTCCAGGCAGTCGGACATGTCCCTGTGGGAGGCGGGGACGATGAGCAGCCGCTCGCTTTTCTCACACAGGGCGGTGCCCAGCCGGGCGGCCACGGCGCAGAAGGAGGGGACGCCGGGGATGATCTCCGCCTCATATCCTCTGGCAACCACCTTCCGGTGGAGGTAGAGGTAGGTGGAATACACGGTGGGGTCTCCCAGGGTGAGAAAGGCCACGTCCTCCCCCTCGTCCAGCCGGGCGCACACCAGGTCGGCGTTGCGGGCGTAGGCGGCGTCCAGGGCGGCCTCGTCCCGTACCATGGGGGCGGCGCAGTACAGCAGCCGCTTCCCCTCCGCCAGTTCTCCCGCAATGGCCAGGGCGGTCTTTTCCCCCCGTCCGGCGTCGGGCACCGCCAGCACCGGCACCTGCTGAATGATGCGCCGGGCCTTGCAGGTGAGCAGCTCCGGGTCCCCGGGGCCCAGTCCCACCCCGTAGAGTTTCCCCTGTTTCATACGCTTTCTTCCTCCTTGAGCAGGCGCAGGATTTCCCGCCGGGCCGCCCCGATGGTAGCGGCGGTACCGTGGGTATCCAGCCCGTCGGCCTGCCGCAGCACCTCCATGAGATGGGCGATGCGGGGCAGGCGCAGATGATTGGCCCGGAGGGCCTCCGGATGGGCGAACAGCTCCTCCGGCGTCCCCTCCAGCAGCACCCGGCCGCCTCCCAGCAGGTAGGCGTAGTCGCAGTAGAGGGGGACGATATCCATGTCGTGGGTGGCAATGAGGATGGTCATGCCCAGGCTGTCCCGCAGCCCGGCCAGCAGGCTCAGGATTTCGGTGACGCCCTGGGGGTCCAGTCCGGCGGTGGGCTCATCCAGGATGAGCACCTCCGGCTCCATCACCAGCACGCCGGCGATGGCCGCCCGCTTCTTCTGGCCGTAGGACAGGGCGTGGGTGGGTTTGTCCCGCAGCTCCCACACCCCCGTGCGGCGGAGGGCCTCCTCCGTCCGGCGGGCCACCTCCTCCCGGGGCAGGCCCAGGTTGACCCCGCCGAAGGACACGTCCCGGTACACGTCGGCGGAAAAGAGCTGGTCGTCCGGGTCCTGGAACACGACGCCCACCCGCCGGCGCAGGGCGGTCAGTCCCTTTTTGTCGTAGCGCACCGGCACACCGTCCAGCAGCACCTGGCCGCTTTTGGGGGTAAACACCCCGTTGAGGTTGAGAAACAGGGTGGATTTCCCCGCCCCGTTGGCCCCCAGGATGCCGGTGATGCTCCCCCGCCGGGCGGACAGGGTGACGTTTTCCAGGGCGGCGGTGCCGTCCTCATAGGCGTAGCACAGGGCCTTTGTCTCAATGGCCGGATTCATCCCACCGCCATCCTTTCCAAGTATAGCACAGCCAGCTGGCCCGCCGCCACCCCCGCCGCCAGCGGGAACAGCCACAGGCCGGGGGCATAATCCCCCGCCAGGGTGGTGAGGCTGCCGGTATAACCCCGGGCGTCCAGGGCGGTGCAGATGCGCTCCGCCTTCCGCCAGGCCCGGAGAAACACCATGGAGGACAGGGTCCCCAGGGAGCGGAGGGAGCGGCGGAAGCCCTGATAGCCCAGCCTGGACTCCTGGGCCACGCGGATGCTGGCCGCCGTCTCCGCCAGCACGAAAATGAAGCGGTAGATGAGCTCCATCAGCTCCACCATCAGGTGGGGCACGTGGAGCCGCTCCAGGGCCATGGTCAAATCGGTGACAGGGGTATTGAGGGAGAGGAAGTACATGCACCCCACCGCCCCCAGGGCCTTGCAGAACAGGCTGGCCGCCTGTCTCAGGTCCCCGGCGGTAAAGCCCCACAGCCGGCCCCCCACCGGCAGGGCGGCCACCACCGCCGCCCCCGCCGGATAGCTGCGGATGAGAATGGTAAGTCCGCCCACGGCCAGGAAGGCCAGGGGAATTTTCAGAAAGTGGAGGTAGACCCGCGCCGGCAGCCCCCCCAGGGCGGTGATGAGCACCCCCATCACCAGTACGGTGGCCAGACCCACCCACACGCTGTTGCAGCACAGGCAGACCAGCAGCGCCGCCGCCGTCAGCGCCAGCTTGGGCAGGGGGGAAACCCGGCGCAGCCGGGACTGGTAGGCGTAGCGGTCGGTGCCCATGACTAGTTCTCTCCCTTACTCTTGTCTGATTTGGTTACCCGGCCCAGCACAAAGCCCACGATGCCCGCGCCGATGGCGGCCTGGAGGGCGAAGAGCAGGGACTCCACCTCCCCGCTGGCCGGCTCCAGAATGGGCTCAAACCAGGGCTCGTAGCCGGGATTGAGCTCCTCAACGGCCTCCGCCGCCGCGCCGTCCGCTCCGCCGAACTCGGCATCGGGCAGCATCCACAGGGGGATGGCGGCAATGGCGATGACCAGGAGAATTAAAATCAGATTCTTCTGCCAGACTTTCATATACGCTCCCTCCTCACAGCACCCGCAGCTCCTGGAGCTGGGCGCGGCTGTACTTCTCCAGCACGTTGAAAATCACCACCGTAAGCAGGCCCTCGGCAATGGCCAGGGGCACCTGGGTCACGGCAAAAATGGCAAGGAATTTTACCATTCCCCCGTTTACCAGCCCCAGCTGGAGGGCGGTAACCACGTAGGTAAACAAATCCCCCAGAGCAGCGGCGGCAAACACCGCCACGGAGGCCGGGGCCTTGGCCTTCCGCAGCAGCCAGTACACCAGCCAGGACACAATCGGCCCGGCAATGGCCATGGAGAAGGTGTTGGCCCCCAGGGTGGTGAGGCCGCCGTGGGCCAGCAGCAGAGCCTGGAACAGCAGCACGATGAGGCCCAGCACCGCCATGGTGAGGGGCCCGAAGAGGATGGCGCCCAGGCCCACCCCGGTGGGGTGGGAGCAGGAGCCGTTGAAGGAGGGGAGCTTCAGGGCGGAGAGCACGAAGGCGAAGGCTCCGCACATGGCCAGCAGGATTTTGGCCCGGGGGGCCGCGTCAATCCGCCGCTTGATGGACAAAAAGCCCGCCGCCACAAAGGGAATGCACACCGCCCCCCACAGCAGGCACCAGTTCACCGGCAGATAGCCCTCGGCAATGTGCATGGCCCCGGCGTTGATGGTGAGCAGGCCCAGAAGGCCCGCCAGCACCCCTCCGGTAAGGAGGATTCGATTTCGTCTGGAATGTCTCATGGTTGTTTCATCCTTTCCTATCGCTCGTAGGTCGTTGGATTGCCGGACCGGGCAAGGTTTTCCGGCTTGAGCCTCTCTGCCGCCGGGCGTCTTCCCGGGTTTCCCCAGTGACATGGTGCGCGGCGGCTCTTCTCTTACGGCAGCGGGACTGCGCGGGATTTGCACCCGGCTTCCCTTTTCCCGGTCCTCTCATCTATCTTAACAGGCTTACGCCTGGGCTTGTCTGGCGTGCTTGACAAACAGGTCCCGCACCTGGGGATACTCCCCCAGGCCGGTGAGCACGGGCCGGGCGGTGTATCCCAGGCCCTCCAGGACCCCCTTCCAGGAGTCTGGCCCCTCTCCCGCCAAATCGTGCTTGGCGTGGTCCCCGGCCACCGTCATCAGGGGCCGCAGCTCCACCTCCCGCACCCGGGGCAGCTCCTTCAGGCGCCGGAGCACGGCGGCAAAGTCCGGGTAGCCCTCCACGGTGCCCACCAGGACGTCTGGCCGGCCCAAATCCCGAAACGCATATTCCATCAGGGCATAGGCGGAATTGGCCTGATGCTCTGAGCCGTGGCCCATATAGAGCACCGCCCGCCCCTCCGCCCGGGGGGGGAGTACCTCCAGCAGCGCCCGGCCCAGGGCCAGATAGTCCTCCGCCGCCGTGAGCAGGGGCGCTCCCACCGCCAGCCGGACAAACCGGTCCCGGAAGTCCTCCGCCTGGGCGGCCAGCTTGTGGTATTCCTCCCCGTTCATCACATGGGTGGGCTGCAGGAGCACGTCGGTGTACCCCTCCCGCTCCAGCCGCTCCAGAGCGCCGGGGACATCGTCCATGTCCACCCCCCGCTCTCTCTTCCACCGGCGGAGAATCATGCCGCTGGTGAAGGCCCGGCGCAGGGTGCGCTCCGGGAAGGCGGCAGCCAAATCCGCCTCAATCGCGGCGATGTTTTTCTCCAGGGTATCGGCATAGCTGGTGCCGAAGGACACCGCCAGCAGGGCTTTTCCATTCATGGGCTCTCCTCCTGTGTTCATTCCCGGACGTTGCCGCTGGCCTGGTAGAGCAGGGCGTTGCAGATGGCGGCGGCCACGTTGCTCCCCCCCTTGCGGCCCCGGGCCACAATGTGGGGCACGTCCATCTCCAGCAGCAGCTGCTTGCTCTCCACCACGTTGACAAAGCCCACCGGCACCCCCACAACCAGGGCGGGGCGCAGCCGCCCCTCCTCCATCAGCTCACAGGCCCGCACCAGGGCGGTGGGGGCGTTGCCGATGGCCAGAATCAGCGGACCGGTCAGCTCCGCCGCCCGCTCCATGGACACGGCGGCACGGGTCTCCCCCCGGGCCTTGGCCTGGGCGGCCACCTCCGAATCGGACATGAAGCATACCGCCCGTCCGCCCAACTTCTCCAGCACACGCTTGTTGACGCCGGAAAAGGCCATCTGGGTATCGGTGACGATGGTGCAGCCCGCCCGGAGGGCGGCAAGGCCCGCCGCCGCCGCGCCGGGGGAAAACACCAGGTTGTCGGCATAGTCAAAGTCGGCGGTGGTGTGGATGACCCGCTTGACGATTGGCAGCTGGTCCGCCGGAAAGGTCCGCTCCCCCAGCTCCCGGGCAATCAGCTCCATGCTCCTGGCCTCAATCTCGGCGGGGGCCACCCGCTGCAATTCCACTTTTCTCATGTTATCTCTCCCCGTTCAGGATGCGGTAAATCTCTTCCATATCCAGGCTGGAGCGCAGGCCGTCGGCCAGCTTGTCGTACTGGAGCTGGGCATAGGCCTGCCAGTCCACGCTGGCCGCCTCCCGCTCCAGGCCCTTGGCCTTCAGCAGGCAGTTCACCAGGGCGGCGGCGGTCTCCCCCCGGTCGAAGAGGCCATGGACGTAGCAGCCCCACACGTTTCCCGCGGCCAGGCCGTCGGTCCGCTCCTCCCCGGTCTGGGTGGAAAAGGCCACCAGAGGGTCCCCGGCGCTCACGGTGCGGCCCATGTGGATTTCATAGCCCTGGAAGGGCACGCCGTCCATGGCGGCAAACAGGCCGGCGGGGGCTCGGAACACCCCCGTCACCTGGGTACGGGTCTTTTCCCCCTGAAAGACGGTCTCGGCGGGCAGCAGGCCCAGCCCCTTCAGGGTGCCGCCGCTCTCCACCCCCTCCGGGTCGGAGACGGTCCGGCCCAGCATCTGGTAGCCGCCGCAGATGCCCACCACCCCGCCGCCCGACGCGGCGTGCTTGAGAATGGCTCCCTCCAGGCCGCTCTCCCGCAGCCAGCGCAGGTCGTCCATGGTGTTTTTGGTGCCGGGAAGGAGGATGAGGTCCGGTTTTCCCAGCTCCTTGACGCTCCCCACATACCGCAGGGTGACCTCCTCCATCCGTTCCAGGGGGTTGAAGTCGGTGAAGTTGGAGAGCCGGGGCAGGCGGATGACGGCAATGTCCACCAGCCCCACCCGGCCCCGCCCGGACAGGCGGGCGGACAGGGAATCCTCATCGTCCACATCCACGTCCAGCATGGGCACCACCCCCAGCACCGGTTTGCCGGTGAGTGCCTCCAGCTGGCCCAGGCCGGGGCGGAGGATGTCCACATCCCCCCGGAATTTGTTGATGATGAGGCCCTTGATCCTGGCCTGCTCCTCCGGCTCCAGCAGCTTCACCGTGCCGTAGAGGGAGGCAAACACGCCCCCCCGGTCAATGTCCCCGCACAGCAGCACCGGGGCTCCGGCCCGGCGGGCCATGCCCATGTTGACCAGGTCGTCCTCCTTCAGGTTGATTTCCGCCGGGCTGCCCGCCCCCTCAATCACAATGATATCGTACTCCGCCGCCAGGGATTCGTAGGCCTCCATCACGTCGGAAATCAGGTTTTTCTTATACTGAAAGTAATCTCCCGCCCGCATAGTACCTCTTGGAATCCCCCGGACAATCACCTGGGAGCCCACGTCGCTGGTGGGCTTGAGGAGGATGGGGTTCATCCGCACGTCGGGCTCCACCCCGGCGGCCTGGGCCTGCATCACCTGGGCCCGGCCCATCTCCAGCCCGTCGGCGGTGATGGCGGAGTTGAGGGCCATATTCTGGGACTTGAAGGGGGCCACCCGGTAGCCGTCCTGCCGGAAGATGCGGCACAGTCCCGCCGCCAGCAGGGACTTGCCCGCGTTGGAGGCGGTGCCCTGGAGCATAATCGCCTTTGCCATCACAGCACCTCTTTCAGGGCGGCCAGCAGCCGCCGGTTTTCTTCCCCGTCCCTCACGCACACCCGGTACCACCGGGAGCCCAGATTATGGTAGTTGGCGCAGGAGCGGATTAAAATGCCTTTGCCCAGCAGTTTTTTCTTCAAATCCCCGGCCTGCTCCGCCTGAAAGAGCAGGTAATTGGCCTGGGAGGGCACCACGGCGCACCCCAGGGTCTCCAGCCCCGCCGCCAGGGCGGGCCGCTCCCGGGCCACCAGGGTCCGGGCCCGCTCCGGCCAGTCCGGGCAGCAGGTGAGGGCCGCCGTTCCCGCCGCCTGGGCGGGGGCGGACCCGCTCCAGGGCTGGCCAAACCGGCCCAGGGTCTCCAGCAGCACCCCATCCGACGACAGGCCGTAGCCCAGCCGCAGCCCCGCCATGGCGTAGCTCTTGGTAAAGGCCCGCAGGAGAACCAGGTGGGGAAACTCCGCCAAAGCGGGGGCCAGCCCCGCCCCGCCCCCGTCGGAAAGGGGGAGAAAGCACTCGTCCACCACCAGCCGGGCTCCCGTATCCTCACACCTCCGGGCAATCCGCCGCAGCAGGCCGGGGGAGATAAGCCGCCCGGTGGGATTGTTGGGGGTACACAAAAACACCAGCTCCACCCCGGGAACCACCGCCTGCAAAATCCCCTCGTCCAAATCGAAGGAGGCGGCGCCGTCCAGGGCGTACCGCTCCACCTGACAGCCTACGCAGTTCATGGCCGCCTCATACTCGGAAAAGGTAGGGGCGGCGACCAGGGCCCGCCGGGGGCGGAGGGCAAAGGCCAGGCGGAAGATGAGCTCGGCCGCCCCGCCGCCGCACAGCACCTGCTCCGGCCCTACGCCGTCGTGGGCGGCGATGGCCTGGACCAGGGCCCGGCACAGGGGGTCCGGATAGGGGGCGGCGTCGGCCTCCGCCGCCGCCCGGCGCACCGCCGGGGGCATCCCCAGGGGATTGAGGTTGGTGGAAAAATCCAGCACCGGCCCGCCGCAGACGGTCTGGGCGGTGAGGATGTCCCCGCCGTGGGTGTATGGAAGCATGGTTTTCCCCCTCCTTTACGACGGGAACAGCAGAATCAGCAGCGGCACGCCGCAGAAGAGCAGCAGGGCGAAAAAGGCGGCGGCGTACAGGATGCGCCCCGAGCGCAGGATGTCCAGGGGCTCAATGGGCCGCTGATCGTCTCCGATATAGGGCTTTTCCACCAGCCTGCCGAAGTAGTAGTTAGGCCCCGCCAGCCGCAGCTGGAGGGCACCGGCACAGGCGGCCTCGGTATGGGCGGAGTTGGGGGACTTGTGGTTTTTCCGGTCCCGCTTGAACACCCGCCAGGCGTTTTTCCCGTCATACCCGGCGGCGGTGCTCCCCAGGCACAGGAGCACCCCGGCAATGCGGGCGGGGAAAAAGTTCAGGATATCGTCGAATTTGGCCGCAGCCCGGCCAAAGTACAGATACTTGTCGTTTTGGTAGCCCACCATGGAGTCCATGGTGTTGGCCGCCTTGTAAAACATGCCCAGGGGGGCCCCGCCGATGGCTAGAAAGAGGAGGGGGGCGATCACGCCGTCAGAGGCGTTCTCCGCCACCGTCTCCACCGCCGCCCGGGCCACCCCCGCCTCATCCAGGCAGGCGGTGTCCCGCCCCACAATCATGGACACGGCCCGCCGGGCCCCCGGCAGGTCCCCGGCCTTCAGAGCCTCGTACACCTTTCGGCTCTCGTCGGCCAGGGACTTGGCGGCCAGCAGCTGGTAGCTCAGCACACTCTCCGCCCCCAGGGCCAGCCAGGGGCTCACCTGGCCGCAGACCCACAGCAGAGCCGCCGTCAGGGCGGTGGGGATAGCCAGGGTGAGCGCCACCAGCACCGCGCCCCCCGCCAGCTCCCCGCCGGGGGATTTGGGAAAGAGCCCGCGCAGCCCCTTTTCCAGGGCGGAAATGAGGCTCCCGATGGCCCGCACCGGGTGGGGGGCCCAGTGGGGGTCCCCCAGCAGCAAATCCAGGCAGAAGCCGATGAGCAGGGCCAGCAGATGACGCACGCCCCAGCTCATCCCTTGTACTCCTCCAGCACGGTCAGCTCCAGGGTGTCGGGGTTGAGCGACATCCGGAAGCCCCCGCAGTTGGGGCACATCCAGCCGTAATATTCCCGGACGGGGCGGCCGTACTTGCTCAGAAGGCCCATGAGGGCCCCGCCGTGGGACACCACGCCCACCCGCTTATAGCCGTGGGCGGCGGCGTCCGCCGCCAGCTTCGCAAGGCCGATGGACACCCGCTCCACCACCTGCTCCGCCGTCTCGCCCACCGGCATAGCGGCAAAATTCAGGTGGTCCCCCGACTGGCCGATCCAGGCCTGGTACAGGGGATCGTCCTTCAGCTCCTCGTGGTTCTTCCCCTCGAAGGGGCCGAAATCGCTCTCCCGCAGCTCATCGATCACCGTCATCCCGGTACCCGGCCACAGCAGCTGGGCCGTCTGACGGCAGCGCATCAGGGGGGAGCGGTAGATGTGCTCTACCCGGGGCAGGGTGGGCCCCACCCGCCGGGCCAGCTCCTCCCCCTGGGGTGCCAGGGGGACATCCAGGGTACCCACGAACCGCTTTTCCAGGTTGCCCTGGGTGGTGCCGTGGCGAATGAGAATCAATTCCATGGAGAAGTCTCTCCTTTCAGGGTCATGGGCAGGCCGCAGAAGATGCGCTCCACCCGCTCCGCCCGCTTGGCCAGGCGGCAGCACAGCCGCCCCACCGCCTCCCGCCAGGTTCGCTGGGCCGGGTCGATAGGCACCACGCCGCAGCCCACCTCGTCGCAGATGAGGATGATATCCGGATTGACGGCCAGCAGCGCCTCCTCGTCCAGGTCGGGCCACCCCTCCACCCCGTCGAAAATGGGGCGAGTCCTGGCCTGCTCCGGCGTATGGGCCACCTGCTCCGGGCCGCATCCCGTTTTTCGGAGCACATAGTCCAGCTTGCCCTGGGCCGCGCCCCCGATAATCAACATCATAGAATGGCCACCACCTTCTGGGCGATCACTACCGAGAGCACCATAGCCAGCTCGCAGGTCTGGAGGAAAAAGCCCGCCAGGTCCCCGGTGACGCCGCCAAACTGCTTTTCGCTCATCGCCCAATAATACAGGCAGACCAGAAGGGTACCCACCAGGGCGGCCCCGCCCTCTGCCGGCGCCGTAACCGCTATGGCCGCCCCGCTCACGGCTGCCCATATTCCCAGCACCAGGTCGGCCTTGAACCGATCCATGGGTCCGGTAAAGGTGGCCAGCATCCCGGTACCCCGGGCGTTGGGCAGGTTGACGGCAAACTGCCCGGACAGGCTGCGGGAGAGTACCGGCCCCAGGGCCAGCACCACGGCGGTCCGCTCCGTAAGCTCCACCTCGCACCAGGCGCCGAAGCACACCAGCAGATAGAGTCCGCAGCAGATGATGGCAAAGGCCCCGGTGTGGGAGTCCTTCAGAATTTCCAGCTTCCGCTCCCGGCTCTGGTGGGAGGAGAGGGCGTCGCAGGTGTCGCAGAACCCGTCCAGATGGATGCCGCCGCTGAGGGCGATGGGGAGGAGCAGGGCGAAGGCGGCGAACAGGGCGGGACCGATGTGCAGAAACTCCGCCAGGACCATCCAGCCGTACAGGACCGCCCCGATGACCACCCCCACCAGGGGGAACCAGCACAGGGCCCGGGACAGGGCCTTTTCCTCCCAGTCCACCCGGGGCATGGGCAGCTTGGAGTACATGGCAAAGGCAATGATGAGGCTTTTCACGCAAGGTCCTCCTTCCAGGCCATGGGAATCCCGCACACCACTTCATATACCCGCTCCGCCCGGGCGGCAAGGGCCCGGTTGAGGGCGGCCAGTCCCGTCAGCCAGTCCAGGGTGACGGCGTCATAGTCTCCGCCGTCGGAAAAGAGCTCGTTGGTGACCACCACCAGCAGTCCCGCCTGCCCGGCGGCCCGCTCCACCCCCGCCAGCACCCGGTCAAAGGCTCCGTCCCGCCCCGCCGGGCCGAAATACTCGTTGGCGTACAGGTTGGACAAATCCTCCAGCAGCACGGCGGAGCCGGCGGGCACCTCCCGCCGGTCCAGACCGCTGGGGCACTCCAGGGTGGAAAAGCCCTTGCCCGCCCGCATGGCCCGGTGGCGCTCCACCCGGCGGACGCTCTCCCCGTCCCCCACCTGCATGGTGGCCAGATAGACGCGCTTCTCCAGGCCGGAGGACACCACCAGGGATTCGGCAAAGGCCGACTTGCCGCTGCCCGCTCCGCCGGACACCAGAATCAGCATGGCGAATCCTCCTTCCAAACGCGCCCGCTCCTACGTCAGCGGCTGATAGGCCTCAATCTCGGCGGCCTCGAAGGTGGTCATCTCCCGGTACACCGCCAGGCCCATGTCCAGCAGGGGCATCACCGCCACCGCGCCGGTGCCCTCCCCCAGCCGCATCCCGGCGTAGAGGAAGGGCTCCAGGCCCAGCTCGGAGAGCACCAGCCTGCTGGCCGGCTCGTCGGAGGCGTGGGAGCCCAGCATATAGTCCCTGCAGGTGGGGCACAGCCGGGCGGCGATGAGGGCGGCCACCGAGGAGATGAAGCCGTCCACCAGCACCGGCACACGGCACAGGGCGCCCCCCAGGAACACCCCCGCCAGTCCCGCCAGGTCCAGACCCCCCACCTTACTCACCACGTCCAGGGGGTCATTGGGGTTGGGCCTGTTTACCGCGATACCGGCTTCAATGGCGTGAATTTTCCGCCGCAGGCCCTCGCTGGACAGACCGGCCCCCCGGCCGGTCATATCCGCCGGCGCACGGTTCAGGAACACGGAGGCCACGGCGGAGGAGGTGGTGGTATTCCCGATGCCCATCTCCCCGGTGCCCAGGAGCTTCACCCCCCCGGCGCACAGGTCCCGGGCAATTTCCACACCGGTGCACACCGCCCGCTCCGCCTCCGCCCGGGTCATGGCGGGGCCCTGGGTCAGGTCGGCGGTGCCCCGGCGGATGTTTTTCTGCAAAATCCGCGCTCCCGTCAGCGGCCGGGCGGTGCCGATATCCACCGGCACCACCTCCGCCCCGGCCAGCCGGGCCATGGCGCACACGCTGGTGTCCCCGGTGGACATGTTCTCCGCCACGATGGCGGTGACCTCCTGGCCGGTCTGGGTGACCCCCTGGGCCACCACCCCGTTGTCGGCGCACATCACCACCACCGCCCGCTTGGAGATATCCACATCGGGCGTACCCATCATGGCCGCCATGCGGATGACGGCGTTTTCCAGGGCTCCCAGGCTGCCCAGGGGCTTGGCGATGGAGTCCCAGCGGGCCTTGGCCGCCGCCGCCGCGCTCTGGTCGGCGGGGGAAATGGAGCAAAGCACTTCTGCCAGCGTCATAGCAATGCCTCCTGATTCTGATGGCGGCGGGCCGCCGCCGCAAAATTGCGGGCCAGCTCCGGCCTGGCCCAGAAGTGGAAGTGGGGAAATCCGGCGTACAGGGTGGGGGTGTGCCAGCCGCAGGTCCACTTCCGGTCGCTGAGGGGCTTTTCCGCCTGGAAATCCGCCCCCGGCGTGGTGCTGTCCCAGTAGTGGAACTCATGGGCGGGGAAGCGCTCCCCCGCCCGGCACAGCAGGCCGTCCGTCCGGGCGGTGAGGGTCACATAGCCGAACCGGCCCAGCCGCCCGGTGTTGTGGGCCTCCCCGGAGAAGGCACCCGCCATGTGCCAATGATACCGGCCGTCGGCATCGCCCAGCGTCCGGTGGAGGTAGAGAAAACCCCCGCACTCGGCCACCGTGGGCAGGCCGTGGAGGATTTTATGGTGGATTTCCCGGAGCAGGCTGTGGTTGGCGGCCAGCTCCCCGGCGTACTCCTCCGGATAGCCGCCCCCCAGGTAGAGGCCGCAGGTCCCCTCCGGCAAGGCGCCGTCCCTCAGGGGGGAAAACTCCGCCAGCTCGACCCCCATGGCCTTCAGCAGCTCCAGGCCGTCGGCGTAATAGAAGCAGAAGGCCTTGTCCCGCGCCACCGCGATGACCGGCTTCCCCTCCACCGGGGGCGGCAGGGGGATGGGCGGGGCGTTCAGGGGCGGGGCGGAGGCGGCCAGGGCCAGCAGGCCGTTCAAATCCACGCTCTCCTCCGCCTGGGCGGCCAGCCTGTTCAGCTTCTCCTTCAGGTCTGCCACCTCGGCGGCGGTGACCAGGCCCAGGTGGCGGCTCTCCAGGGCGCAGTCGGGGCGGTTGGGCAGAAAGCCATACACGGTAACGCCGGTTTCCGCCTCAATACACGCCTTCAGCCGGGGGTAGAGCATGGGGGAGATCCGGTTCAGAATCACCCCCGCAATCCCGCTGTCCGGCCGGAAGTCCTTCACCCCCCGCACCGCCGCCGCCAGGGTGAGGGCGCTCCCCCGGCCGTCCAGCACCAGCACCGCCGGGGTCTGGGTGGCCCGGGCCAGGTGGTAGGCGCTGGCCTGATGGCTCATGGCGATGCCGTCGTAGTAGCCCATCACGCCCTCGATGAGGGCCAGGCCGGCCCCGGCACTGTTCCGCTCCAGTAAATACCGGGTCTTGTCTTCCCCCAGGAAGAACAAGTCCAGGTTCCGGCTTTTGGCGCCGATCACCTCGCTGTGGAACATGGGGTCAATATAGTCCGGACCGCACTTGAAGGCCACGGGATTCAGACCGCGCCCCATCAGGGCCTGGAGGATGGCGCAGGTCACGGTGGTCTTGCCCCCGCCGCTGGCCCCGGCGCACAGCAGCAGCCGGGGGGCGCTCATGGCCGTCCCTCCCCGGAGAAGAGCCACACCGGGTTCTGGGCGTCCATAAGATGATAGCGTCCGGCGGAGCGGGTGCGGGTTGCGGAGACCTGCACCATATCCGCCCCCTCCAGCCCGGCAAAGAGCCTTGCCGCCTCCGCCACCGTCTCCAGGGTAATTGCGGTGCACACCACCCGGGCGGCGGGATTTTTTTGAAAAACGAGGCGCAAAATTCCCTCCAGCTCCCCGGAGGTGCCCCCCAGGAACACCCGGTCCGGGGGGGGCAGGGACTCCAGAGCCGCCGGAGCGGCGCCGGGCACAATGGTCAGATTGGCGGTCTGAAACCGGGCCTTGTTCTCCGCCAGCAAATCCAGGGCCGCCGGGTTTTTCTCCACGGCGAACACCCGCCCGGCGGGACAGGCCAGGGCGCACTCCACCGACACCGAGCCGGTGCCCGCCCCCACGTCCCACACCACGCTGTCCGCCTGGAGCCGCAGTCTGGACAGGGCCAGCACGCGCACCTCCTCCTTGGTCATGGGCACCTCCCCCCGGCGGAAGGCCCCGTCGGGCAGGCCGGGGGTATTCCAGGGCCGCTCCACCGGGTGGGGGTTCTCCGCCAGCAGCACGGCAAGGTCGGCAAAGCGCGCCTCCGCCAGCTCCGCCGCGGTGCCGGAGACGATGCGCTCGTCGGGGTAGCTCAGCCGCTCCCCCACCCAGAGGCGCACCTCTCCCAGGCCCCGGTCCGCCAGCTCCCGGCAGAGGTCCTGCACCTTGGCCGCCCCGCCGGTGAGGGCAAAGGTGCGGGGGTGACACTGGATTTCCCCCGCCAGGTTGTGGCTGCGGCCATGGGCGCTGACGATTTTCACATCCTGCCAGTCCTGGCCCAGCCGGGCACAGAAATAGCTCAGGGAGGAGATGCCGGGGAGGGTAAGGACCTCATGGCCCTCCAGCAGGGTCCACAGCTTCCTGGCCCCGCTGTAAAAGCCGGTGTCCCCGGAGAGGAGCACCCCCACCGGCCCCTCCCCCGCCGTACCGATATATGCCGCGATATCGGCCCCGGCGATCAGGGGCACGCAGGTGTGGCCCTCCCGCCAGCCCTCCAGCAGCCGGGGGGCGCCCACCAGAGTGGGGCAGGATTGAATGGCCGCCAGGGCCTCCGCCGTCAGGGTGGCAGGGGTGCCCATCCCCATCCCGATGAGATAGACCTTCATACCCGTCCCTCCTCCAAAGCCGCCTGGAGCTCCTCCAGGGTCAGTCCGGTTTCCCGTCCGGGCCGCTCCACCATCAGCAGGGCGGCCCCCGCCTCCCGGGCGGCCTCCGCCTTTTCCCGGAAGCCGCCATAGCTCCCGGTGTCCTTGGTCACCAGGGTTTTAATGTCATATTGCCTCAGAAGGGCCACATTCAGCTCTCTGGAGAAGGGGCCCTGCATGCAGATGATGTGTTTGGGGGAAAAGCCCAGCTCCAGGCAGCGGACCAGGGAGTCCGCCATGGGGAGCACCCGGGGACAGCACCGCTCCCTCAGCCCCGGCCGGGCAAAGGCGTCCAGTTCCTTGCTGCCGGTGGTGAGGAGCACGTTGCCCGGCAGCCCCCCCACCCGGTCCGCCGCCGCCGCCATGCTCTGGGCCCGCAGGCACCCGTCCTCCCCGTCGGACCGGCGCACCAGCCGGAGACAGGGCAGGCCCGCCCCCGCCGCCGCCGCGGCGATGTTGGCGGTCACCTCCACAGCGTAGGGGTGGGTGGCATCCACCACGTGGGTGAAGGGGCGGGAGGCCATGAGCCTCTCCATCCCCGCCCGGTCCAGCCGGCCCACATGGGCCTCCGCGCCGGGGGGGAGCAGGGTCTCGCCATACTCGGTGGCCACGCACACCAGGGTGGGGATGTGCCGCTCCAGCAGCCAGGCCGCCAGCTCCCGCCCCTCCCCGGTGCCGCCGAAAAGCAGAATTTTCATCCTACTCCCCCCGCTGGAGGTAGCCCCGGGGGGTGACCATCTTCCCGTTCAGCACCTTGGTCTGACTGCTGCCCACAAACACGGTGGTGAACATATCCGCCTGGGTGTCCCGCAGCCGGGCCAGGGTAAGGATTTGGCCCTCCTCCCCCGGCCGGCCGATGTTCCGCACCGTGCCGCACACGGTGTCCGGGGCCTTGTCCCGGAGCAGGATGTCGCAGGCCCGCCGGAGATAGTCCGGGCGGTTTTTGCTGGCGGGATTGTAGAGGCAGAGGACGAAATCCGCCTGGGCGGCGGCGGTGAGCCGCCGTTCAATCTTCTCCCACGGAGTGAGCAGGTCGGACAGGGAGACCACGGCAAAGTCGTGGGTGAGCGGCGCCCCCAGCACCGCGGCGCCGCCGCAGGCGGCGGTAATGCCGGGCACCACCTCAATCTCGATGGGGTCATACTCCTGGGCCACCTCATAGACAAGCCCCGCCATGCCGTACACCCCCGCGTCCCCGGAGCACACCACCGCCACATCCTTCCCGGCCAGGGCGGCCTCCACCGCGGCCCGGCAGCGGTCCACCTCCCGGCGCATACCGGTGGAGCGCATCTCCTTGTCTGGAAAATCGGGCCGCACCAAATCCAGATAGGCGGTATAGCCCACAATGAGGTCGCATGCCTCCAGGGCCGCCCTGGCCCGCCCCGTCAAATCCCGTCCCCCGCCGGGGCCCAGTCCGATGACTGTTACCTTCATAGCAGCTTCCTTCCCGCCACCGCCACGGTGACGCCGTTTTTGGCCTGTTTGGGCACCAGAATGGCCCCTCCGGCGCAGACCGCCGCCCGCTCGCACACGTTGTCCACCCCGGTGACCTCCTTCACAAAGGCGGAGGGGGTGAAGGCCCCCTCCGCCGCCGCCAGCTCCGCCGCCGAAAAGGCGGACAGGGGCAGGCCGCGGGCGGCGCAGAAGGCCAGCAGACCGGCCTCGTCCTGTTTCAAATCAATGGTGGCCACCCGTTCCACGGCGGCGGGCTCATAACCGGCGAGGGCCTCGTCCACCGCCGCCTGGATAATCCCCGCGTCCGTCCCCCTCCGGCAGCCGATGCCCAGGATCAACCCCCTGGGGACCAGCCGCAGGGTACGGGAAAAGGGGCCGTCCCCGGCTTTCCAGGTGACCCACACCCCCAGCTCCGCCGGGCCGCCGGTGAGGCCCGCCGGGCAGGGATGGCCGAAGTCGCTGGCAAAGCCCACGCGCTTGCCTTCCAGCAGAGCGGCGGACACCGCTTTGGCCAGGGCCCGGTCTGTGAGGGCCATATCGTGCTCCCTGGCCCACACATCCACGGCAAACAGGCCGTTGACGTCGGTGGCGGTGGAGATGGCCGCCTGGCCTCCGGTGAGGGCGGCCACCTTCAAGGCCAGCTCATTGGCGCCCCCCACATGGCCGGAGCGGAGAGGCACGGCAAACCGCCCTTCCTCGTCCACGCTCACCACGGCGGGGTCGGTGAATTTATCCTTCACATGGGGGGCAATGGCCCGGACGGCAATGCCGCAGGCCCCCACGAAGAGGAGGGCGTCCGCCTCCTCCCACATCCGGGCGGTCCAGTCCTCCAGGCTGCCGTATGCCTCGCCCCCCGCCTCCCCCGCCAGGCGGGGGGGCACATGGAGGCTAGCGCCCAGCGCTTCCGCCAGGCCGCGCCCTAGCGCCGCCCCCCGGCGGGTGAAGGCCACAATGGCCGCCGTCACCGGCTGGCCTCCCGGAATTCGTGGGTAAAGGCGGGGTCATACAGCTTGGACCGCTGGTATTTTTCTCCCAGGAAATTACCGATCGTAATGAGCGCCGTCTTGGTAATCCCGTTTTCCCGGGCGGTTTGGGCCAGGGTGGACACGGTGCAGCGGTACACCTGCTCCTCCGGCCAGGTGGCCTTGTACACAATGGCCGCCGGCGTGTGGGGGGGATAGCCTCCCGCCACCAGCTCCCGCTCCACCTCCTCCAGCAGGCCGGTGGACAAAAAGAGCACCATGGTGCACCCGTGGGACGCCAGCTTCCGCAGCTGCTCCCCCTCCGGCACCGGGGTGCGCCCCGCCATGCGGGTGATGATAACAGACTGTGATACCTCCGGCAGCGTATACTCCGCGCAGAGGGTCGCCGCCGCCCCGGAGAAGGCGGACACCCCGGGGGTGACGTCGTAGGCAATGCCCAGCCGGTCCAGCTCGTCCATCTGCTCCCGGATGGCCCCGTAGAGGGCGGGGTCCCCGGTATGGAGGCGGACGGTGGTCTCCCCCCGCCGCTCCGCCTCCTCCATCACCCCGACGACCTCTTCCAGGGTCATTTTGGCGCTGTCATGCACCTGGCAGCCCGCCTTCCTGCCGTCCAGCAGGGCGGGGTTCACCAGGGAGCCGGCATAGATGATCACATCCGCCTCCCCCAGCAGCCGGGCTCCCCGGACGGTGATGAGATCGGCCCCGCCGGGGCCCGCGCCGATAAAATGTACCATAAGTTCCTCCTATACCCGGTGGAGGGCCAGCAGCCGGTCCGCCCCCGAGGTTTTTCCCAAAATGCCATATTGATTGGAGAAGAAAACCGCCTCAATCTCCAGCTCCGGCCCCGCCCGGCGGCGGAGCCGCTCCTCCAGGGCCGCCCCCACGGAGGCCATCACCCGCTCCAGCAGCCCCGCCTCGTGGAGCAGCTCCACCCCCGCGTCGGTGGTGGGGCTGTCAAACAGGGCCCGGAGCAGCTCCGGCCCGCCCCCCGCCAGGGCGGTGTGGGCGGTGAGGGTCTCCCGCCGGCCGTCGGCCACGGCGGAGTGGGTGTTCATGTTCCCGGCGGCCGCCTTGATGAGCTTGCCCAGGTGGCCCACCAGCAGCAGGGAGGAAAAGCCCAGCCCGGCGGCGTGGTCAATGGCCGCGCCCAGGTAGTTGCTGCAGGTGCAGCGGCGGGTGAGGTCCAGACCCAGCACCTGCTCCGCGAAGCGGTCCCCGTAGTTGCCCGGGGTCATCAGCAGGTCCCTTACCCCGGCGGCCCTGGCCATATCCTGCTCCAGATAGAGGGAGTCGATGAGGGCAGCCTCGCTCATGGGCCGGACAATGCCGCTGGTGCCCAGGATGGAGATGCCCCCCACAATGCCCAGCCGGGGATTGAAGGTGCGCCCGGCCAGCTCCGCGCCCCGGGGCACCGAGATGGTCACCGCCAGACCGCCGGAACAGCCCGCCGCCGCCAGGGCCCGCTCCGCCTGCTCCCCAATCATCCGCCGGGGGGTGGAATTGATGGCGGCGGCCCCCACCGGCTGGTCCAGGCCGGGCCGGGTGACCCGGCCCACCCCCACGCCCCCGTCAATGGTGACGCCGGGGGTGTCCCGGGCCTCCACCCGGGCGCAGATGAGGGCCCCGTCAGTGACGTCCGGGTCGTCGCCCCCGTCCTTGCGCACGGCGCAGCTGGCCCAGCCGGGGCCGGCGGCGTGGTCCAGCAGCTCCGCCTCCACCCGCACCCCGGCCGGTGTGTCCACCGCCACGGCGGGCAGCCGCTCCCCCGTCAGCAGCAGCCGGGCGGCCCCGGCCGCGGCGGCGGCGGCGCAGGTTCCGGTGGTGTATCCGCAGCGCAGCCGCTGCTTCCCCACCGGGAGATAGAGCTCCAGTTTTCCCATGCCGTCCTCCCTTTCCAAAAAAGAAAGCCCTCCCAAAATGAGGGAGGGCCTTTTGCCTGTGTCCTGCCGCACCTCTCCACCTCAGAGCTACGCAAGCGCATCTCACAGTGGGTCTCCTGGCTTGCGCTTCCTCCTCCGGCGCGCCTTCTCAGCCCCAGAGGGCCAATGGCTCGTGCGCCTTCGTCCACGCTTACAGTAGAGGTAAGACTGCGCCGGATTCTCACCGGCTTCCCCGTGCGGTATTCCGCGGCTGCAAGTGCTTTCAGTTATTTATCTTGGTTATTATATCAGTTCGCCATAAAAAGCGCAAGGGAAATCCGTCGAATTTGTGGCATTTACTCATGGAGCTTGGCGGACACAATCATGGGCACGAACAGCCCCAGACAGGCCGTCAGTGTCAGCCACAGCCTGCCCTCCGCCCACAGCGGAGGGGCAAAGCACTGGAGGGCCAGGTAGAGCAGGGGGAAGACCACCGGCGTGAGGAGGAGCCACCACCGGGCGGCCCCCGTCAGATACGGCCAGTTCCGGTTGCTGAGGCGGATGCCCGCCAGGTTCAGGCGGATGGGGCCGCTGCTGAAGGAGCTGATGTGGTTCTGGTCGTAGTAGGCGGGGAGCGCGTCGGGGGCGAGCAGGCAGAACCAGCCCCCGAAGAGCAGGCACAGGAGCTCCACCACCCCCAGGTCGTTCCACAGCACCGGCCAGGAGAAGCCGATTCCCTTCAGGAGCAGCAGCTCCAGCAGGGACGCCGCCGCAGACAGGGCAAACAGCATGCCCCGCCGCTTCCGGTCCCGCCCCTTCTGCTGCCGCTGGCTCCCCGACAGCTCCAGGGAGCCGGTCACCAGCTCCTCCACCTGCTCCACCGGCAGGGGCTCCGGCCCCAGCCGCTCCCCCCGGAGCAGCTCGGTCACCGTGACCCCCAGGCTCTCGGCCAGGGGGGTGAGCAGGGAGATGTCGGGCAGGCTCAGGCCCCGCTCCCACTTGCTCACCGCCTTGTCGGACACGTAGAGCTGTTCGGCCAGCTCCCTCTGGGTCAGGCCCTTCTCCTTCCGCAGACGCGCCAGAAAGGTTCCAAAGGCCTCCCGGTCTATTTCAAACATGATACAGCCTCCTTCCTCCGCCATTGTAGGACCGCCGGGGCCGATCCGGCAACCGACTGGCGGTAGAATGGGCCGGTTTTATCTGCTCCGCCGCCCCCACAGGCTCCGTCCCTTGTCCACCAGGGCGCTGCCCAGCTCAAAGAGGGACAGCATCAGCCGGAACACCGAGTAGGCCAGGCCCAGGAACACCAGCAGTACCAGGAAGGGCTGCAGCTCCAGGGGGCTGAGGCCGAAGCTCTCCCCGAAAAACAGGATGGTCACCGCCGAGGAGCCCGCCATGGCCCCCCACAGCACCCGCCGCTTCCAGTCAAAGGGCTTGCACACCTGATAGAGCACCAGGATACCGATGACAATAAGCAGGATGGCGGAGAGGGTGGACAGCTCCTCCGTGGTAAAGCCGAAGGCCAGGTAGAAGGCCTCCGCTCCCAGCACCACCAGCAGATCGGCAAGCCCGCCGGGAAGGGCGGAGCGGAACACATTGGCCAGGAACTTGCCCCTCACCAGGCTATGGTTGGGCTCCAGCGCCAGAAAGAGGGAGGGCACCCCGATGGTAAGGGCGCTGAGCAGGGAAATCTGCAGCGGCGTAACCGGATAGGGGAAGGTGGCAAACAGGGAGATAATGGACAGGAAGAAGGAGAAGATATTCTTCACCAGGTAGAGGGCAGCCGCCCGCTGGATGTTGTTGATGACCCGCCGCCCCTCGGCCACCACCCTGGGCATGGCGGAGAAGTCGGAGTTGAGGAGCACCAGCTGGGCGGCGTGGCAGGCGGCGTCGGCGCCGGAGGCCATGGCGATGCCGCAGTCGGCGTCCTTCAGGGCCAGCACGTCGTTGACCCCGTCCCCGGTCATGGCCACGGTATGTCCCTCCTTCTGAAGGGCCCGCACCAGCTTGCGCTTCTGGTTGGGGGTGACCCGGCCGAACACGGTGTAGTGCCGCACCGCCCGCTCGATGGCGGCATCGGACTGGAGAGTGGCGGCGTCCACATACTTGTCCGCCCCCTCAATGCCCGCCTGGCGGGCCACCTCCGCCACCGTCACCGGGTTGTCCCCGGAGATGACCTTCACCGCCACCCCCTGCTGGGCAAAGTACCGGAAGGTCTTGGGGGCCGCCGGCCGCACCCGGTTGGCCAGCATCACCAGGGCCATGGGGGAGACCCGCCGGGGGTCCAGCCCCTGCCGCTGGTCCGGAATCCCGTCGTACTCCGCCACCAGCAGCACCCGGTAGCCCTTGGCGGACCAGGGCTCCACCTGCTCCTTCAAATCGGGATACCGCCGGCCCAGGATGAACTCCGGGGCCCCCACCACAAAGCTGCCGTGGCCGGGAAAGACCGCGGCGCTCCACTTGGCCGCCGAGGTGAAGGGGATGGTCTGAGAGGCGTGCCAGGTGGAGACGCCGTGGAACTTCTTCTGCATGGCCCGGGCGGTGTCGTTGTCCGCCTCCATTACCTTGTAAAAGGCGTTGAGGGTCTCGGTGACCTCGGTCTCGGCGTATGTTTCCAAGTCCAGATAGGCCACCTCCCCCACCTCCATCTGGGGCTCGGTGATGGTGCCCGTCTTGTCCACGCACAGCACGTCCACCCGGGCCAGGGTCTCAATGCAGTTCATATCCTGGGCCAGCACCTTGCCCTTGGCCAGGCGCACCATGCTCACCGCCAGGGCCACGCTGGTGAGAAGGTAAAGCCCCTCGGGAATCATGCCGATGAGGGCGGCCACCATGGACACCACCGCCTCCTGGGCGGTGCGCTCCAGAAAGACATATTCCTTGACAAACAGCGCCACCCCGATGGGCACCAGCAGGATGCCGATGATGCGGATGAGCTTGTCCAGGGAGGACATCATCTCGCTTTTGCCCACGGTGACGTCCTTTTTGGCCTCCAGGGTGAGCTTGGCGGCGTAGGAGTCCGCCCCCACCCGGTCCAGCCGGGCCCGGCACCGTCCGGCCACCACAAAGGCGCCGGAGAGCAGCTCATCCCCGGGATTTTTCACAATGGCGTCCGCCTCGCCGGTAATGAGGGCCTCATTCACCTGCACCTGGCCGGAGAGGACGGTGGCGTCGGCGGGAATCTGCTCCCCGGCGGCCAGCTCCGCCACGTCGTCCCGCACCAGCTGGGCCGACGGCACCGAGACCACATTCCCCTCCCGGACCACATTGGCCCGGGGCGCGGCCAGCAGGTTGAGCTTGTCAATGGTCTGCTTGGAGCGCAGCTGCTGCACAATGCCGATGACGGTGTTGGCCAGGGCGATGAGGAGGAAGAGCATGTCGTCAAAGGACCCTACTGCAATGAGCAGGGCCGCCAGCACCAGGAAAATGAAGTTGAAAAAGGTACAGCAGTTGGCCCGGACAATCTGGCCCACCGTCTTGGTGGGGGATTCCACCGGGTCATTGGCCCAGCCGTGGTGCTGCCGCTCCTTCACCTGGGACAGGTTCAGACCCTTGTCCGGGTCGGCCGTCACCCGGGGCACCTCCCGCCGGGGCTGGGGCTCCGCCTTGACCGGCTCCCGCCGGCGCAGTTTCTTGTTCGCCATGCTTCCGCCTCTGCTTCTCGTAATCTTGTACAGGCATTATACCGGAATCGTCCCCGCCGGACAAGGGCGGCGGGAAAATCTTAACTGTTTCCTCACAATTTTTTCGTCTTTTTTCCAAATTCGTTCCTGTCGCCCCCAGGTGCCGGTCTTTCCCGCGCCCTTCCCCACTATACTGAAAGCAAAGGAGGGTGCCTATGGAATGGAAGCCGGAACAGAAAAAGGCGGTCGCTCGGCTGGCCCTATGCGGCGGCCTGGCGGCGGTGCTTTACAGGGGGGCGGTGAAGCTGCCCGCGCTGGAGGAATACCGCCCCTGGCTGGAGGCACACAGGCTGGAGGCGGGGGCGGCCGCTGCCGCGGCCCTGTTCGGGCTGTCCCTGCTGCTGTTTCCCCTGTCGGAGGGGGAGGGCGCGCAGGAGGAGCCGGACGACTGCCAGGGATACAGCCCCGTGGCATAAACCGAAAAGGAGCCCGCCGGCGGCGGGCTCCTTTTCGCTTACCGGAACAGGGGCAGCAGGGCCGCGCCGATGAGGCCGGCGTCGTTGCCCAGGGCGGCCCGCACCAGCCGGGTACGGTGGACGCTGTTGCGGGCGTAGTCCTCCCGGTTGAGGATGTAGCGCACCGGAGCCATCAGGGTCTCCCCCTGGGCGGAGGGGCCGCCGCCAATGCAGATGACCTCCGGCTGGAAGATGTTCACCAGGCTGGCCACGCCGCAGCCCAGGTAGTCCACATACTCGTCAATCACCTTCCCGGCAGCGGCGTCCCCCTGGGCGGCGGCGTCAAAGGGGGTGCGGCCGTTGACCCCCTCCAGGCCGCCCGCCAGCTGCCACAGCAGGGAGTCGGGGGTCTGCTCCATCACCTCACGGGTGCGCTTGATGAGGGCGGTGGCGGAGCAATAGGCCTCAAAGCAGCCCCGCCGGCCGCAGGTGCACAGCCGGCCGCCGTGCTCGATGACAAAGTGGCCCACCTCCATACCGGCGTAGTTGAAGCCGGTGTACAGCCTGCCATTGAGGATGGCGCCTCCTCCCACCCCGGTGCCCAGGGTGATGGCCACCATGGAGGAGCTGCCCTTCCCCGCCCCGGCGGCAAATTCCCCCAGGGCGGCGGCGTTGGCGTCGTTCTCCAGCCAGATGTCCCGGTGGAGCCGCTCCTCCATCAGGGCGGTAAGGGGTACGTCCACAAAATTCAGGTTGGACCAGTATTTGATCAGGCCATGCTGGGGCTCAATGGTGCCGGGAGAGCCGATCCCCACCGATTCCACCTGCTCCAGACTCACTCCGGCGTCTTCCGCCGCGGCCCGGGCGGCGGATGCCATGGTATCGGCCACTCTGGCGGCGGGCACCCCCCGGGGGGTGGGCAGGCTGGCCCTGCCCAGGATGGCACCGCTCTCCTCCACCACGGCGGCGGCCACGTTGGTGCCGCCCAAATCAATTCCCAAATAGTACATGCTCCCGCCTCCTATTCAGCTTCTGCCGCCATTATAATGCACCGGACGGACAGGCACAAGAAAAAACCGCCCCGGAGGAACAACTTCTCCCCGGGGCGGCGGAACGCCGGTATGCGCGGGACACCGTCAGGCGGCGGTCTCCCGCGCCGGACTAGGGAGCGGGGACGCCTGCTCCTCCGGCCTTCTCCGCCGGATATACAGCTGGACAATGAGGGTAATCACGCCGCTGACCACCATAAAGGAATAAAAGCTGATGCCCCGGGAGACCAGCACCGCCGGGGTCACCAGGCTCGCCCCGAAAAAGAGGCGGAAGGCCAGGACAAAGCCCCCCTCGGAGGCACCCACCGCCCCCGGCAGGGGGAGGGAGCCCACCGCCAGGGTGAGCAGGGCCTGGGCGCCCAGCAGCTCCAGCACTCCGTGGCCGCTGAGGCCGAAGGCGCGGTAGACCATGAAGGGGACGCTGAACAGGGTCCCCAGCTGCAGGATGGTGCAGCCCATCAGCCGGAAGCCCAGGGTGGGGTTGCGCCGCAGGCACTCGGCCCCGCTGCGGTATTCCTTCATCTGCCGCTCCAGCACGGCCTCCGCCCTCGCCCGGTTGCGGACCAGGCGGAGCTTCACCAGCAGGGACAGTACCCCCCGGCAGATGCGCCGGGCGGCGTTGGGCAGGAACATGAGGCAGAGCATCCCGGCGGTCAGGGCCACGTTGATGAGGATGCCGTAAATGAGCAGCAGCAGCATCCCGCTCCCCATCTCCGCCAGCAGCCAGGGATACAGCACCGCCGCCGCCGCGGCAAAGAGGAGCAGGGTCACCTGGTAGCACATGGCCAGCAGCAGCATATTCAGGGTGCCGTGGGCGGCGGAGACGCCATCCCGGCTCATACAGTAAATCTGGGCGGGCTGTCCGCCGGTGGCGGAGGGGGTGATGGCGCTGAAATAAAAGCCCGCGAAGGAGTAGCTCAGGCAGCGGAGCAGGCTGGTTTTGTGCCCCAAGCAGGGCAGAATCTGGCGGGTGCAGGAGGCCTCAAAGCACAGCGTCAGCAGCATCAGCCCCAGTCCCCCGATGATCCACCCCGGCTTCAGCTGACCCAGCACCGAAGCCAGCCGGGTCAGGGGCATATCCCGCAGCAGCACCCAGAAGGTCACCGCCATCAGAACGACCAGGATGGCCGCGCCAATCTGATTCCGCTTGCTCTGCATCAGGCGCACACCTCACTCATCTGGACCGTGGCCGCCACAATTCCGGTCAGCCGCTCCTGCCCCAGCTGATGCTTGAGCAGACGCATGTTGGCCGCCATGGCGTCCAGCGCCCCGTCGTCATAGATCAGCGCCCGGATGGCCTCCAGGCACTTGCCGCTCTCCTTGCCGGCAATCCGGCCGATCCCCTGGTCCACCAGAAAGCGGGCGTTCTTCCGCTCCTGCTCCCAGAAGGGCTCCCAGGCCAGGATGGGCAGCTCGGAAAACAGGGATTCAAAGGTGGTAATGCCCCCGGGCTTAGTCAGCACCAGGTCAGCGCGCTCCATATAGGCGCACACCTGGTCGGTAAAGCCCAGCACCTCGATATGGGGATACTTCCCCACCAGCCGCTCGTACAGCTTCCGGTTGTTGCCGGTAATCAGGGTGGTCTCCACCCCCGGCAGGGCGTCCAGCGCCTCATAGAAGGAATCCCGCCGGGGCATCAGGCCCAGGCCGCCCCCCATGATGAGCAGGCGGCGGGGCTCCCCCGCCCCCCGGGTGCGGCCGCTGCGCCGGCTGGGCGCCAGAAACTCCGCCCGCACCGGGATACCGGTAATACAGATGCGGGCGGGGTTGACCCCCTTGTTTGCCAGCTTGTCCCGCACCTCCAGGCTGCCCACCAGGTAGCAGTCGGTTCCCTCACAAATCCATTCGGAGTGGGCGGAAATATCGGTGACGCAGGTGATCAGGGGCAGCTTGTCCCCGCTGGTCTGCTTGTAGCGGGAGACCACCTGGGCGCAGAAGGGATGGGTGGCAATGACCGCGTCCGGGCAAGTCTCCCCCAGCAGTTCCTCCAGCTTCTCCACAAAGTGGCCGGCAAAGCACAGGTGGGCGGGGACGTTTTCCGTCAGCTTGTAGTAGGCGTTGAAGAGGGCCGGCCCGCAGGTCACCAGCAGGTTGTACCCCTTGTACACCGCAGCGGAGAGCTCGGGCACGGCGTAGTCCACCAAATCCTCAATCCGCACCTGGGCACCGGGGTAGGCATCCAGGATCTGCTGGGCCAGGGACTTGGAGGCGGTCATGTGTCCCATGCAGAATTTCCCTGTCAAAATCAATATCTTCACGGCGTTTCCCTCCGGTTTTATGTTACAGCTCCAGTATAAGCGAGCTTTCTTTAGAAAACCAGGGGCAGAATCTTAAGAAGAACTTAAGAAAAAGAAACATTTTCCGGCGGCTCCTCCGGGGCGCGGCAGCAGACCGCCCCCCGCCACCCGGGCCCGGCGTAGGCGCGGAAGCGCAGCCCGTCCAGCTCCTCGGTCCGGCCCGGGGCAAGCAGGGGCACGGCGATGGTATCGGGGCGCTGCCGCAGGCCCCGGCCGGTGCACTTCACCCGGGCCTCCTTCAGGGTCCAGATGGTGTACAGGCCCGCCCAGCCCCCTCCCAGCGCCTCATACCAGGCGTATTCCGCCGGGGAGCAGATGTACCGGGCCAGGCCGGCCCGCCGGGGGCGCACCGCCTCGATGTCCACCCCCAGGGAGGCGCTTCCCACCCCGCACAGGGCCAGACCGCCGCTGTGGCTCACGTTGAAGTGGAGGTCCGGCCGCCCCGGAAAGAAGGGCTTACCCCCCTCCCGCCGGGCCAGCTCAGGCAGGCCGGGCAGGCCATACTCCGCCGCCAGCAGTCTTGCCAGCAGCCCGTATGCCTCTCCCTCGCCCTGCCAGAGCACCATGGCCATCCCCTCCTTTTTCCCCAGGATACCACAATCCGGGCCGTTTTACCATCCCTTTGCGCCCTACGGCGCCTCAAAGGTGCCCAGAAACAGGGGGATTCCCCGCTCCAAATCCACGATGGCGTAGCAGAAGGGCCGGTCCAGGATGAGCTCCACCGGCTTTACCGCCTCCTCCGCCGCCCCCGCCGGCACAGCCACCACCGTGGCCGCGGCGGCCTCGGTCCCCTCCTCATTTACCATCATCTTCGCCCGGTGGTCCACGGAGCCCACAAAGAGCGGAAGGCCCTCCTCCGTGGCACCCAGGGCGGAGAAGTCCGCCAGTCCCGGGTCAAAGGCGGTGCCCAGCCCCAGCTCCTTCAGGGCGTCAGACAGGGAGCCGCCCCACTCCGCCTCAAACTTGGGCAGGCACAGGTACACCCGGGTGTCCTCCGCCTCCGCCAGCAGGCTGGAGCAGGTATCCCCGTCCAGCCCCTCCAGCCAGCCGTCCAGCTCCCCGTGGGGGAGGACGGCCAGAAAGGCCAGCCGCCCGTCGTCATAGGGCAGCACCACCCCGGCGGCATCCTCCGTGCGGAAGTACCGCTCGGTGCGGACGCCGTTGGAGAGAAAGGCGGTATCCGTCTGTGTACCGTCGGCGGCGGTAAAGGGGCGGGTATCGGTGTTGCCGGGCTCGAATTCCTCCGCCCAGGCGGTTTTCAGCCAGAGGGCGTTCACCAGCAGCAGGGCGGTGTCCTCCGCCGGCGGCTGCTGGAGCATCCGGGGAATCATCCCCCGGGTGACGGCGTCAATCCAGCCGTTCACCGCGTTTTTGGCCCCCTCGGTGTCCAAATCCGCCTGATAGACCCCCGCCTGATAAAAGCTGGTGCAGCGGGACAGGAATTGCTCCTCCGCCTCCAGGCTCTCGTCCACCCACAGGGAGCTGCCGATGGCCGACTGGGTGCTCCCCCCCAGGGACAGGTAATCGGCCAGCAGAGAGGCGGCGTTCTGGTTGAGGGCGTCCACCTCCGCCCCCAGCAGGGTCTCAAACTCCTCCCGGGTGTCCCCGGCGGCGCCGTTGGCCGTGAGGGACAGGGCCAGCGCCACCGACAGGGGGGAGAGCAGGGCATTCTCCCCCGGCCGGCGGACGGCCCGGAGCAGGTCTGCCCCCAGATCGCCAATGGCGGCGTCGGCCCGGGCCACGGGCCGGGCCGGCGTCTCCGCCTCCCCGCCCCCCTGGGGAGAGAGGCGTACCGCCCCCGCCACCCGGGGCGCGGCGGAGAGGCCGGAGCCGCACCCGGCCAGCAGAGCCAGGGGCAGCAGCAGCGCCAACAGCTTCCTTTTCATGGAATACCCTCCTTTTTCTTTGGTTGCTTTTTAGACGGGAGGTGGGGTAAAATGTTCCTTGGTCTTAAGCCACTCTTAAAACATTTCCACCCTCCGGCTTAAATCTTTTCCGGTAGACTGGGTACACAGCATGAGGTGAGGCAAATGAACACCATTCTGATTTGTGACGATGACAGGGACATCGTCTCCGCCCTGGATATCTATCTCTCCAGCGAGGGCTATGCCACCCTGAAGGCCTATGACGGGCTGGAGTGCCTCCGTCTGGCGGAGGACAATCCGGTGGATTTGATTCTGCTGGACGTGATGATGCCCAACCTGGACGGCATCCGCGCCACCGCCAAGCTGCGGGAGCGCTGCAACGTGCCCATCATCCTCCTCACCGCCAAGAGCGAGGACGCGGACAAGGTGCTGGGTCTGAACATCGGGGCGGACGACTATATCACCAAGCCCTTCAATCCCATTGAGGTCATCGCCCGGGTGAAGAGCCAGCTGCGGCGGTACACCAGCCTGGGGGGCAAGAGCAGCGGAAGCGCCGGGGACCCCGCCCTGCTCACCAACGGCGGCATCGTGCTGGACGACGGAGCCAAGTCGGTGACGGTGGACGGAGAGACGGTAAGCCTCACCCCCCTGGAGTACAACATTCTCCTGCTGCTGATGAAAAATCCCGGCCGGGTGTTCTCCACCAGTCAGATTTATGAGCTGGTGTGGAACGACCCCTCCCTGGGCTCGGAAAACACGGTGGCGGTGCACATCCGCCACCTGCGGGAGAAAATTGAGATTGACCCGGCCAACCCCCGATACATCAAGGTGGTGTGGGGCCTGGGCTACAAGATGGAAAAGGTGTGAGGGCCCCGGGCGCTCCGCCTGTGAGGGAGCACGACAATGAAAGCACTGAGAACCAATCCGGCGGTCAGGCTGGCGGCCTTCCTGCTGGCCATTGCCACCGGCGTGGGGGGCTTCTGGGCCTCCCTGTTCATCCTCGCCCAGTGGGACACCCTGTGGACGGGGACGGGCTATTATACCAGCAACTCCTACTATCAGGATTTGGACAACCGCTACTCCCAGCTCCAGGAGCTGGCCTGGCTGATTCAGTACAAGGAGTGGAAGGGGGGCAGGCTGCCCTACCTGGACCAGCAGCGGCTGGAGGATCTGGAATCCCTGCTGGACGGGGAGGCCACCAACTTCCGCTTCGCCATCCGCCGCAACGATACCGGCGTGCTGATTTACACCAATGGGGACGACAATCTGCCGCTGGAGGCCCAGGTCCACACCGTGGTCCGGGACGCCATGGCCCTCACCATGAGTCCGTCCTTCAGCTCGGAGCTGGTGCTGGAATACGGCGTCACAGACCCGCTGGGGGCGGAGGATGAATTCTACATTGGCTACCAGGAGTATGGGGAATACGCCCGCTACCTCCCCGCCCTGGCTCTGCTGGCGCTGGTCCTGGACGTGGTATTCCTGGCGCTGCTGGTGCTGCTCCTCCGCTCCGCCGGCTGGCGGAAGGGGGCGGAGGGTCCCGTCCGCAGCGGCTTTGACCGGATTCCCCTGGATTTGCTCGCCTTCAGCCTGTTCTGGGTGGTGCTCCTGCTGCTGACCGGGGGAGATTCCATGGCCTACGCCGTCAACCAGAACGGGCTCAGCCGGGACCTGGTGGTGGGCCTGGCCCTCCTCTCCTGCGGCATGGCCCTGTGCCTGCTCTCTTTCCTGCTCACCCTGGCGGTACGGGTCAAGACCCACACCCTCCTGTCCTGTACTCTGGTGGCCGCCTGCTGCCGGCTCATCGTCCGGGCCTTCCGGGCCATGGCCGGGAGCTGGCCCCTCACCTGGCGGGTGGTGCTGGTGTTTCTGCTCTATCTGGCGGGCTCGGTACTCACCGGCCTGACCCTTTTCCTCATCCCCTTTTATCAGGGGGCGGTGCTCTTCGCCCTGTGCCGCTGGGCCATCCAGTGGAAAAAGGTGCGGGCGGGAGCGGAGCGCATCCTGGGGGGCGAGGCGGACTATCAGATTGACACCGCCCACATGTACCACGATCTGGCCGGTCACGCACGGCAGCTCAACGATCTGGGGCAGGCCATCGGCAACGCGGTGGAGGAGCGGATTCAGAGCGAGCGGTTCAAGGCGGAGCTCATCACCAACGTCTCCCACGATCTGAAAACCCCCCTCACCTCCATCATCAACTATGTGGATCTGCTGAAAAAGCAGGGGCTGGACAGCCCCGACGCCCCCGCCTACCTGGAGGTTCTGGACCGGAAGAGCCAGCGGCTGAAAAAGCTGACGGAGGATTTGGTGGAGGCCTCCAAGGCGTCCACCGGCAGTCTGAGCGTCCGCCTGGAGCGGCTGGGGATGGTACAGCTTTTCCAGCAGGCTCTGGGGGAGTTTGAGGAGAAATTTGAGGAGAACAATCTCACGGTCATTCCCCGCTTTCCGCCGGAGGAGCTGTGGATTATGGCCGACGGCCGCCACCTGTGGCGCATTCTGGACAATCTCCTCTCCAACTGCAACAAGTACGCCCAGCCCGGTACCCGTATATACGCGGATATCTCCCGGCAGGAGGGCCGGGCGGTGCTCACCGTCAAAAATGTCTCCCGGCAGCAGCTGAACATCCCCGCCCAGCAGCTGCTGGAGCGCTTCGTCCGGGGGGACCAGTCCCGCACCACCGAGGGCTCCGGCCTGGGTCTGTCCATCGCCCGCAGCCTTACCGAGCTCCAGGGCGGGCGGTTTTCCATCGACATCGACGGGGATCTGTTCAAGGCGGTGCTCTCCTTCCCGGAGATTCCCGCCCTCCCTCCGGTCCCGCAATAAACAAGACAGCCGCCCTGGGGCGGCTGTCTCAGAACATAAAATCAGGGCGCCTGCGTTTCCGCAGGCGCCCTGTTCGCTGTCATCAGTCGGTGACGAAGGGCAGCAGCGCGATCTGACGGGCGCGCTTGATGGCCTCGGTCAGCTGACGCTGGTGCATGGCGCAGGTGCCGGTGGTGCGGCGGGGCAGAATCTTGCTCCGCTCAGACAGGAACCGGCGCAGCTTGGCGGCATCCTTGTAGTCGATGTGCTCCACCTTATCCACGCAGAAGGTGCAGACCTTGCGGCGCTTCCGGCCGCGGGGACGCTCTCTATCCATAGCCATAACAGGAAAACCTCCTTTTGACGGGCCTGCAGCCCGTTTGT
>CALWOL010000179.1 GCA_944383135.1 uncultured Flavonifractor sp. | reverse complement strand
GGCTCCCCCCAGGCCCAGCGCATTATGATTGCCCGCCAGGGCAACCTGGCCAGAAAGAAGGAGCTGGCCAAGAAGCTGGCCCACGTGCAGGAATAAGCCGTTGCAGCCTAAGCTGCTGAGGAGGACGGCCGCGAAGCGGACGGCCTCCCGTTTTTTGTATGGTTTACCAGCCGGTGATGCCCAAGGCCTTGGCCTTGCGCACAATGGTGGACTGGGTGGTGCCCAGCGCCTCCGCCGCCTTGTAGGTGGTTTTATAGGTGGACAAAGCTTCGGAGATGAGCCGCCGCTCCAGAATGGCTACCGACTCCTTCAGGCTCACGTTGCCCGGCAGATTCACCGCCTCGGAGGAGTCGCTGCCCATGGCGGCGCACACCTGGTCCACGGTGATGGCGTCCTTCTCCCCAATGACCACCAGCCGCTCCACCGCGTTCTCCAGCTCCCGGACATTGCCCGGCCAGGAATACTGCTCCAGGGTAAATACCGCCTGGCTGGTAAAGAATTTGGATTTTTCATACTTCTTGTTGAACTGGTGCAGAAAGGCGGATGCCAGCAGGGGAATATCCTCCTTCCGCTGGCGGAGGGCGGGCAGCTGAATGGGAAATACGTTGAGCCGGTAGTACAGGTCCATGCGGAAGCTGCCGTTTTTGGTCATGGCCAGCAAATCCCGGTTGGTGGCGGCAATGACCCGCACGTCAATGGGAATCTTTTTGGTGCCGCCCACCCGGCGGAATTCCCGCTCCTGGAGCACCCGCAGCAGTTTGGGCTGCAAGTGAAGCGGGAATTCGCCAATTTCGTCCAGCATAATGGTGCCGCCATTGGCCATTTCAAACAGGCCGATTTTGGTGGAAATCGCCCCGGTAAAGGCCCCTTTTTCGTGGCCAAACAGCTCCGACTCCAGCAGGTTTTCCGGAATGGCGGCGCAGTTGACGGTGATGAAGGGCTTGTCCTTCCGCTGGCTCTCGCTGTAAATCTCCTTGGCCACCATCTCCTTACCCACGCCGCTCTCCCCGGAGATGAGCACGCTGGCGTCAGAGGAGGCCACCACCGTAATCAGCCGCCGCAGGGACACAATGGCCTTGGAATTGCCGATGAGGTTGGAGTCGGCCTGGTTGTTCCGCAGATATTGCAGCTCCTGCTGGAGCACCGTATTCTTCTGCATCTCCCGCTCAATGGCGTCCCGCCAGCGGCCCAGGGCGGTCAGGTCCTGTACCAGAGTGAACACAAAGCTCACCTTGCCGTCGTCGTCAAAAAAGGGGGTGGCGGTCACCATCATCTGCCGGAAATCCGGAGTCTGGGTCATGCACGTCACCTGCTTGCCCTCCTGGGCGGCCTGTACCGCGGCGGAGGTGGTCTTGGGCTCGGTAAAGTGCTCGTAGCTGATTTCCTCCGGCTCCTTGGTGGCCTCCGCCTTCAGGGACAGGTAGAAATTCAGATGCTCCTTCTCCATCAAATCATGGATGTGGCAGCCCACCGCCTCCTCCAGCGGCTTGCGGTACATCATGCTCCAGGCCTTGTTGACAAAGCGGACAATGCCGTCCGGGGTGGTAATATGGATGGGCTGATTGATTAAATCTGCCATATTGTAAATGTTGAAGTACCGGGGATTCTCCCACGGCCTCTGCGTTTGGGGCATGGAGACTCCTCCTTTAACCCGTTTTCAGATTGTTGAACTGTTTTTGCATTTTCAGCATGAAAGTCTTGAGGGCGCAATCTTTTACAGGCACACCGCCTCTCGCGGCCCCGCTGCCTCCCCCTTGTTTCAATGCATTTTCGACTTATTTTTATCATACTCCACCCGCGCGCAAAATGCAAGGCTCCTTTAAAATCAAAGGATAGCGTGGTTTTTTGCATTTTTCCAAAATTGGCACGGAACTTGCCTTTATATTTGGCAGTTCTAGCTTAAGGAAAGGGAGCCGAACAAGGCCTATGAAGAAGAACAAGAAGATTTTTATTACCGCCGCGCTGACCGGGGCCGTCCACACCCCCAGCATGAGCCCCTATCTGCCCATCACCACCCAGCAGCTGATTGACGAGGCCGTCCGGGCCTACGAGGCGGGAGCCGCGGTGGTCCATCTCCACACCCGGAATCAGACCACCGGCGAGCCGGACTCCAGCCTGGACTTGATGCGGGAGGCTGTGGCCGGGATTCAGAAGCGCTGCGACGTCATCTGCTGCGTCACCACCGGCGCCAGCCAGATGATGTCCCTGGAGGAGCGGCTGGCCCCCATCCCCGCCCTGCAGCCGGAGCTGGCCTCCTGCAACGCCGGCTCCATGAACTTTGTGCTGGCGGACATCGCCAAGAAAATTCCCGACGGCTTCGGCTGGGAGAAGCCCTACCTGCTGGGCACCCGGGGCAACGTGTTCTCCAACAGCTACAACGGGCTGGAGCAGTACGTGCGCACCATGAATGAAAACGGCACCCGGCCGGAGTTTGAGGTCTACGACGTGGGCATGATCAACAACATCGCCTACTTCATCCGGGAGGGCGTCATCAAGACCCCGCCCTACCTCCAGTTTGTGCTGGGCATTACCGGCGGTCTGCCCGCCACGGTGTCCAACGTGAACTTCCTGTACGAGACCGCCTGTAAGCAGCTGGGTGACTTCCACTGGTCCGTGGCCGCCGCCGGAAAGTATCAGATGCCCATGGCGGCCACCGCTCTGGCTCTGGGCGGAAACGTGCGGGTGGGTCTGGAGGACAACCTCTATCTCACGCCCGGCAAGCTGGCCCAGTCCAGCGGGGAGCAGGTGGCGGCGGTACGCACCATGGCCGGCATCATGGGCCTGGAGGTGGCCACCCCTGCCGAGGTCCGGCAGATTCTGGAGCTCAAGGGCGCTGACAGCGTCAAGGTGTAACAGCAGGGCTTTGGGCGCGCCTTTCGGGGCGGTCTCCTCGGGACGGCCGTCTGCCTTCGGCGCCACCGCGGCCGGGCCGGTCTTTGGGTCCGGCAGGCGTGTCATACAGACAACCACCGGTATTTCAAACAAGCAAACCCTTGTCCAAACCATTGTAAGGAGGAAGATGCAATGAGCGAAATCATGTCCGGCAACTGGAACCAGATGCCCTTCCGCCCCATCCGGGAAGGCATCAAGCAGGTAACTCTGGCCATGGGTGCAGATGATGTCACCGTCACCATCGGCATCGTGGAGGCCGGCCACGAGAAGCGGCCCCACTCCCACCCCGAGGAGCAGGTGGCGCTGGTGGTCCAGGGCGAGTGCGATTACTATGTGGACGGTGTGCCCTACCACCTGACCCCCGGCGGCTTTGTGGTGGTTCCCGGCGGCGTGGAGCACTACATCGACGTGCATGACACCGATATCCCCTGCTTCCAGATGGACATCTTCGGCACCCCCCGCCCCGAATTTAAGGAAAAATATACCGAATTCTTGGAGAGCTTGAAAAAATAACTTGCTGAAACCCGGAAAGGAAGACTGTATACTATGTTTGACGAGAGAGACATTCTGAAGGGTATCATTGACCTGCATGTTCATGCCGGTCCCTCCGTGGCCAACCGGGCCGTGGACGCCGCGGACATGCTGAAGGAGGCCGTGGTGGCCGGTTACCGGGGCTTCCTGGTAAAGGATCACTACTTCCCCTCCTGCATGGGCGTCAAGATGGTCCAGGAGCACTGCGACGCCAAGGGCGTGGAGATATACAGCTCCATGGCGCTGAACAACTCCATGGGTCTGTTCAACACCCTGGCTCTGGACGCCGCCATCAACATGGGCGCCAAGATCATCTACTTCCCCACCGTGTCCTCCAAGAACCACATTGACCATCACAAGGGCAACTTCGTGGGCGCCGGCAAGATGTCCGTGCCCGAGGTGCCGGTGGTCTACGTGGACGAGAAGGGCGTGATGGACCCCGCCGCCGTGGAGTGCCTGAAGATTATTGCCGAGAAGGACGTCATCCTGGGCACCGGCCACGGCACCGCCTGGGAGATTGACCACCTGGTGGAGAAGGCTGTGGAAGTGGGCGTGAAGCGCATCCTGGTGAATCATCCCCAGTTCCACATCGGCGCCACCTATGAGCAGATGACCAAGTGGGCCAAGATGGGCGCCTATATCGAGCTCAACGTGTGCGTGTTCACTTCCGGCTCCAAGCTGGGTACCCTGGATGATCAGGTCATCGCCGACATGCTCAAGGCGGTGCCTCTGTCCAATATCATTCTGGACTCCGACATGGGCCAGAAGGGCAACGGCTCTCCCGTGGAGGGCATGTACCGCTTCATCCGTCTGCTGATGGATAAGTTCGGACTGAGCGAGGCCGACATCAATCTCATCGCCAAGGAGAACCCCGCCAAGCTGCTGGGTCTGTAACCCGGCGCTTGCAGCCCCCCGCACCCCATGCAGCACCCACACCCCACCCAAAATTTTCGGCACAAAGTATTTAGGAGGTACGTATGAAAAAGAAGTTTGCTCTGCTCCTGGCCGGCATCCTGACCGTGTCCATGCTCCTCACCGCCTGCGGCAACGACAGCGCCCCCTCCGGCGGCAACGACAACACCCCCTCCGGTACCGAGGAGACCTCCGGCGGCGAAGTCACCGGCGATCCCGTCACCATCACCTTCGGCAGCTACGGCTCCAGCTCCATGCCCCCCGCCATGGGCCATGAGGACGCCATCGACTACATCTCCGAGACCTCCGGCGGCACCATCACCGTGGACTTTATCCCCGACGGCGTGCTGGGCGGCGAGTCCGACATGATGCAGCAGGTCATGGACGGCACCATCCAGGCCACTGAGTGCTCCGCCTCCTCCCTGAACCTGTACACCACCCTGTCCGAGTGCTTCCAGCTCCCCTTCCTCATCACCGACTATGAGACCGAGCAGGCCGCCTTGGGCAGCGACGCCGCCCAGGCCATCTATGACCAGATCGAGCAGGACCTGGGTCTGAAAATCATCAGCTTCTCCGAGAACGGCCTGCGTCACTTTGCCAACAACGTCCGCCCCATCACCTGCGTGGATGACCTGAGCGGTCTGAAGCTGCGCATCGCTCCCTCCAACATGCTGACCGCCGCTATTGAGAGCCTGGGCGCCTCCCCCATGACCGTGGGCTACAACGAGGTGTACTCCGCCCTCCAGAACAAGGTGGTGGACGGCGAGGAGATCAACATCACCTCCATCTACGCCCTGAAGCACTATGAGCAGCTGAAGTACATCTCTGAGATCGGTATGTATCCCTACCCCGCCTTCGTGGTGTTCAACCTGGACTTCTGGAACAGCATGACCCCCGAGCAGCAGCAGATTGTCACCGACGGCTTCCAGCTGGGCTGCGACAACGTGTTTGCCACCTACCTGCCCGAGTATGAGGAGACCGCCCGCGCCGAGATCGAGGCCGAGGGCACCACTGCCTTCAACGTCATTGAGGGCGACGCCAAGCAGGAGTTCGTGGATATCTGCACCCCCATCTGGGAGGAGTACCGGGAGAAGGATCCTCTGATCGCCGACTTTATCGCCTACGTGGAGTCTCTGAGCTAATTTTCCGTCCGTTTTAATCCTGCGCTCGGGCGGGGGGCGGCTTCCGCCCCCCGCCCGGGACCAAGAGGGGAACGATTTATGAAAATAATTACACGCGTTCTGGATGTTCTGTGTAAAATCTTCAAGTGGATTACCGCGCTGATCCTGGCCGCCATGCTGGTTGCCTCGGTGGCCGAGATTGTGCGCCGCTACATTCTGGGGCACTCCTTTGTGTGGGCCGACGAATTTATCCGCTACTGCATTGTGGCCGTAGCCTTCCTGGGCGGCTCGGTGGCCTACCGGGAGGTGGGCGGTCTGGTATCCTTCGATATGGTCCAGACCCACATCTACGGCAAGCTCCGCCTGCTTCTGGAGCTGCTTATCAACACCATTGTTCTGCTTTTCTCCTGCTACATTTTCTACAACTCCATCGAAAACCTGCAGATGCCCTCCATCTTCCGCCAGATCAGCATCGGCCTGGGCGTGTCCATGGCCATCCCCTATCTGCCCATCACCATCGGCATTGGCATGCTGATTCTTCTGGCCCTGGAAAAATACTATACCATCGCCCGCGGCTACCGCTCCGGCGCGTATGACAAGCACCCGGCTCAGCTGGAGGAAGGGGGAACCGACGCATGACACTGGTTGTAATCGTATTCCTGGCCACTCTGGTACTGGGCGTGCCCATCTGCGTGGTGCTGGGCCTGGCCGGTCTGACCCACGTGGCCACCATGGGCGTGGATTCCTATTTCAACATCATTACTCAGAAAATTTTTGCAGGCGCCAGCGTCTCCAGCCTGACCTGCATTCCCTTCTTCATCATGGCCGGCGAGCTGATGAACGCCATGGGCGTGACTCAGAAGCTCATTGACTTCGTCCGCTCCCTGGTGGGCCACTTCCGGGGTGGCCTGGCCTATGTGGTGGTCCTGGTGGCCATGATCCTCTCCGCCATCCTGGGCTCCGCCAACGCGGTGGCCGCCATTCTGTGCGCCGTGGTGGTGCCTGAGATGATTCGGGACGGCTATCGGGACGACTTTTCCTCCGCCCTGGTGTGCGCCTCCGGCGTGCTGGGCCCGGTTATCCCCCCCAGCGTCACCTTCGTGTACTTCAGCGTGCTCTCCGGCGTGTCCGTCACCGCCATGTTCGCCGGCGGCGCCATCCCCGGCATCCTCATCGGCCTGGGCTACATCCTGGTGATCCGGCTCCAGACCAAGCGCCTCAACCTGCCCCGCAGCATTGAGCGCTTTGACCCCAAGGCCTTTGGCATCGCCTTTGTAAAGGCCATTCCCGCCCTGCTGGTGCCCGTCATTCTGGTGGGCGGCATCACCCTGGGCATCTTCACCCCCCAGGAGTCCGGCGCCGTGGCCGTGGTGGCCGCCATCCTGGCCGGCATCATCTACCGCAAGTTTAAGCTCTCCATGCTCCCCACCGTGTTCATGCGCTCCGTGCCCGTCACCGCCGGTATCTTCATCATCATCGGCTTCGGCAACATCATGGGTTGGACCATGGCCGTGGACAAGATTCCCGACCGCATTTCCAACGCGGTGCTGAGCTTCACCCAGAGCGGCGCCGTCATCATTCTGCTCATGTTCGCGGTGCTCATCGTGGTGGGCTGCGCCATGGAGGCCACCGCCGCCCAGCTCATCTTCACCCCCGTGCTCATGCCTCTGGCTCAGGCCGCCGGCATGGATATGGTGCAGTTCGGCGTGTGGTTCTGCATTATGATTACCCTGGGTCTGGTCACTCCTCCCGTGGGCATGACCCTGTTTGTCACCTCCAACATCACCAAGGTGCCTCTGATTCGCATCTCCAAGCAGCTGCTGCCCTTCATTATCGTCGCCTTCGCAGTGACGCTGCTGATGGCCTACGTGCCGGGCATCATCATGTTCCTGCCCAATATGATGGGTATGACCTGAGTTCTGTTCCAAGCCCATATGCGGCCGGTCCCATCCGGCCCCGCTGTGGTGGCTGCCGCCCCGTGCGGCTGCCGCCACAGCTGTTTTTTCCGGCCCAATTTCCCAATTTCAGGAGGGAGAATGATGGCAACTGCCAAAAAATTTGCCGTTCCGCCTCTGCTGGACACCGCGCTACTTCTGGCCATCGGCCTGCTTTACGTCCTGCGGGGGCTGCTGGGCTGGACGCTGCTCTGGCCCCGGGCGGTGGTGTCCGGCGCCCTGCTGCTGCTCTTCCTGCCCCGCATGTCCAGGTCCTTTCGGATTCCCGCCTGGATTTTCACCCTCTGCGGCGGGGCCATGCTCCTCTGGCGGAGGGCGCCGGCGGAGGTGTGGGCTCAGGGGCTGAACTCCATGCTCCTCACCGCCGCCATTATCGTGGTCATGCAGACCCTGTCCATCGCCATCGGCACCGGCAATTACAGCAGGGCCATCTCCGACGCCATGCGCCGCTGCGCCAGGAGCCAGGGCAGCCTCTACTTCCTGGTGGAGGTCTTTGCCCATCTGCTGTGCAGCATTCTGAACATCGGGGAGGTCATCATTGTCCTGGGCTCCTTTGACGGGGATTTGAAGGAGAAAATCCACGATTTCCCCCACTTTTCCTCCAGCGCCATCTCCCGGGGCCACTGCACCGCCTTCCTGTGGGCGCCCGGCTCCGTCACCGTGCTGATGACCCTCCAGCTCTTCGGGGTGGACTGGTCCGGCTATGTCCTTCCCGCCATGGCCCTGGCGGTGCTGGGCATGGCTTTGGGGGGCGGGCTGGAATACCGCCGCCTGCGCACCCACACCCTTGCCGGGGGACAGGCCGTTCCCCCCGCCCCCGACTCCTTCCGCAAGCTGGCGGTACTGGGCGGGGTCATTGCCGTCATCGTGTGCAGCGTCTCCCTCCTGGAGCCCTTCTTTCCCCAGACCAGCAGCGGAGAGCGGCTTATTCTGGCGGTGGCCGCGGTCTCCCTGGTGTGGCTGCTCAGCCAGTGCCGCGCCCCCGGCCTGGGGCGGGAAATCCGCCGGTTCTGCACGGATACCCTGCCCGACTCCGGCAGCCTGTGCGCCTTTTTCATTTCCATGGGCTTTTTCTCCAACGCCTTGCAGTACATGGGCCTGGACGCGCTCCTGAAGCGGGCGGCGGTCCCCCTGAACGCCCTGCCCGTGCCCCTGCTGCTGGGCGCCATCCCCCTGGTCATCATCGCCTTTTCCCTCATCGGCGTCCACCCCATGGTCTCCCTGGCGGTGCTCTCCCCCCTGTTTACCCAGCTCACCGGCAGCGCCAGCCTGTTGCAGCTCTCCCTGTCCACCGCCCTGGGCTGCTGCCTGTCCTACATGGTGTCCCCCTTTGCCGGGCTGATTCTGCTGCTGTCCCACCTGCTGCATCTCCCCGCCCGGCAGATTGCCATGGGGCACAACTTCCGCTTCTCCCTGCTCTATTATTTGATTGCCACCGGGGCAATCAGTTTCCTCCCCCTGTAAGCCTGACGCCCCGGCGGAAACCCGCCGGGGCGTTTTTATGGTGCAAACTGCTCGGTTTTATGTTATACTGGGGACAGAAGGGAGCGATGCGCCATGACCATAACTCTGCTGGAGCGGCTGGGGGGCCGCAGCACCATCGCCCGGGGGGTGGAGGCGGTGTTCCGCCGTCTGTCCCGCCATCCCCATCCCTCCCACCGGGAGGAGGCCACCCGGGAGGACTATATCGCCTTCCTCCGGGAGGAGCTGGGGGCGGAGCCCCGGACAGACCAGGCGGGCAATCTGCTGTGCCGTCTCAACGCCACCCCCGGGCGGGAGGGGCGGCCCCGGCTCATCCTCCAGGGGCATATGGACATGGTGTGCGCCTCCGCCGGCGGCTTCCGGCCGGAGCAGGACGCGGTGACCATTTTGAATCAGGACGGCTTCCTCCGCAGCGATGGCCGCTCCTCTCTGGGGGCGGACAACGGACTGGGGAACGCGGCGGTGCTGTGGCTGCTCTCCACCGGGCAGGTGGCCCACGGACCGCTGAGCCTGCTCTTCACCACCGCGGAGGAGGTGGGGCTGGCCGGCGCCAGGGAGGTGGACACGTCCTGGCTGTCCGACGGAAACTGCCTGCTGAACACCGACGGCTTCCACCTGGGCCGGGCCATTGTGGGCTCCGCCGGCGGCCGGCGGGAGACCTGGACCCGGCCCCTGGAGACCCAAGCCGCGCCCCAGCTGCCCGCCTGGCGCCTCACCCTCACCGGCGGCCTGGGGGGACACTCGGGGGATGACATCCACCGGGGGCGGGCCAACACCATCAAGCTGCTGACCAATTACCTGGCCGGACTGCCCGGCGCCCGGCTGGCCGCCCTGTCCGGCGGCATGGCCCACAACGCCATTCCCGCCCAGGCCCAGGCAGTGGTCTTTGCCCCCGCCCAGCCCGATTTGACCCTGCTCCGGGAGGCGCTGGAGCCGTATGGGGAGACCGACCCCGGCCTGACGGCGGAGTGCGTCCGGACGGAGGCCCCCCCTCAGGTCTGGACCCCCGCCCTGCAGGCCCATACCCTGGCCTTCCTCAGCGGCCTGTATCACGGAGTATATGCCATGGACGCCGCTTTCCCCGGAACGGTGGGCGCCTCCGCCAACCTGGGGCGGGTGTGGACGGAGGAAAACACCCTGCGCATCTCCACCTTCTTACGGGCCGCCCGCCAGCAGGAGGAGAAGGAGCTGGCCGACCGGCACGAGGCCCTGGCCAGGGCTCACGGGTTCACCGGCACCGTCGTCAGCTATCCCGGCTGGCCGGGGGACCGGAACAACTCCCTGGCGGCCTCCCTGGACAAGGTGTGGCGGACGCAGACCGGCTGTGGGCTGGACATCAGCGCCGTCCACGTGGGGCTGGAGCCCTCCATCTTCCAGGCCAAGGTCCCCGGAATGGTGATGGCAAGCACCGGGCCGGATATTCTGGACGCCCACTCGGTGGATGAGCGGGCTCCGGTGGACAGTCTGCCCGACTATGTGCTGCTGCTGGCCGGCCTGCTGGAGGCCATATAGACGATGAGAGCCGGACGGCCGCTGGCCGTCCGGCTCCGTTTTTTCTGTCTTACGCGGCGGCAAGCTCCTCCAGCTCGGCCAGGGCCTCCCGCTCCGTGTCCCCGGAGCAGCAGAAGCGGCCTGCCTGGTCATATACCTCCACGTGTCCGTGTACATAGCGAATCTCATAATCCATGGTTCTGCGCTCCTTTCCGCTGTTTCTGTGTCCAGCATAGCAGAGGCGCAGTCCCATAAACAGGACTATTCTAGTTCCGCCAGAAAGGCCTCCCATTCCTCCGGGTGGTCCACGAAGGATTTGGGGCAGACCTTCCCTGTCACATCGTAGTGGCGGATGACCTGGCTGGTGTCCAGATCATAGCAGTCCATGAGCCAGCGGGTGAGGCGCACCAGGGCGTCATAGGTGGCCTGGGTAAATTCCCCGGTCTCGTCGGGGTGACAGCACTCGATGGAAAGGGTGTCCTCGTTGCGCTGGTTGGAGCAGTAGGCAATCTCATCCAGGGGGACATTCTGGATGATCTCTCCCTCCAGACCCACCAGGAAGTGGCTGGAGGCGTAGGTCTCCCCGGTCTGGGCCAGGTTCCGGAAAAAGCTGTGGTTCTGCTCCGCCGTGGTGCCCGGGTTGCCCACGTAGTGGATGACGATGCCGTCCACCCGCTCCAGGGGGGTGCCCGGCCGGGAGTAGGGGTTGAGGGGGAGCAGGTCCACGGTAATCCAGTCGGGCACGTCCTGGGGCGGCTCCTGCCGGCCCGGCGCGAAGGGATCCGCCCATTTGACAAGGGCCAGCACCGCCACCAGCGCCGCCAGGCAGGGAAGCAGGGGAAAGCGGCGCCGGCGGCTTCTCCTCCGGCGGCGGACAGGCGGGGCTTGGGTAGGCATGGCTGGGACCTCCTTGGGGTTGGTTGTTTCCATTATAGCAGGCTTTCCTCCCGCCGTGTCTTACAGATTTCTTACGTTGACGCAGACAGCCCCCGGACGGGACACCGTCCGGGGGCTGTGCTCATTGGGTAGGGAAACCACCGGCTCTGCCGGTGGAGGTACCCCGTAAAAAAGCTTTAGCTTCAAGCGTCGAGCGAAGCGAGCTGCTAACGGCAAATTATCAGTGAAGAAAGACTTGCG
>CALWOL010000178.1 GCA_944383135.1 uncultured Flavonifractor sp. | reverse complement strand
ACCAGCCCGCCCGGCGGCCCCGCTGGCCCTGGACGTCCAGGCCGAACTCCTCCAGGGCGGCCATGTCCCGGTAAATGCTCTTCCGCTCGGCGGCCACCCCCTGCCGCTCCAGCGCGTCGATGAGGGCCTGGGTGGAGATGGGGTGCTCCTCGTCGCTGCGCTCCAGGAGGAGCTGGCGCAGATAGAGCAGCTTTAATTTCTGTTTTGCGCTTCTGGCCATGGAACCGGCCTCCTTCTGTCTTGTTGATCCCAGTATACCGCAAAAATAGTCCAATAAAAAGTACCATTAAAAAGGAGCGTGAGGAATATGACCGCGATTGTGCGCGATGCCCTGCTTCCGCTGTTTGCCGCCCCCATGACGGGCCGGGAGCCTATGCCGGAACAGGTGGACCAGGTCTTTTCTGGTATGGCGGTGGAGGTGCTGGAGGAGCAGAGACGCTGGCGGAGGGTAAAAACGCCCTACCGCTACGAGGGCTGGACCCTGTCCGATTCCCTGGAGGAGGACCCGGCCCGGGTGGAGCGGTGGCAGAAGGGGGACCTGGCCCTGGTGATTCCGCCGGTGGCCACCCTCCTCAGCGGGGCCCACCCGGAGGAGGCGCCGGTGTACCAGCTCCCCCGGGGGGCCGCGGTGGCCCGGCTGGGGGAGCCGGACGAGCGGGGCTGGCAGATGGTGGAGGCGGCCAACGGCGCGCTGGGGTTCCTGCTAAAGGAGTCCCTTTGGACCCTGCCGGTGCGCCCGGAGGAGTTTTCCGATCTGCGGGAGTCCCTGGCCCGGGCGGCGCTGGACTTTCTGGGCGTCCCCTACCGCTGGGGCGGCAAGAGCGCCTGGGGCATCGACTGCTCGGGTTTGGCGTCTCTCACCTATCTCATCCACGGCATCGCTGTTTTCCGGGACGCCAGGCTTCACCCGGACTTTCCCATCCACCCCATCCCGGTGGAGGAGATGGCGAAGGGGGACCTGCTCTATTTCCCGGGCCATGTGGCCCTCTACCTGGGGGAAAACCGCTACGTCCACGCCACCGGCCGGAAGGGGGACGAGGCGGTGGTGGTCAACAGCCTGGACCCCGCCGAGCCGGACTACCGGGCCGACCTGGCCGGACAGATTTTAGCAGCGGGGAGCTATTTTTGACCGCATAAGCCCTTCCGTTCTTCCCATACTAAGGGGAAACAGCGGAAGGAAAGGGCGATGCTGCGGTGAAGAAAAACAGGATGCGTCTGGCGGCGGGGGCGGCGGCTCTGGGGCTGCTGCTGTGGGGAGCGTGGTGCGGCGGGCGGCGCGCCGTGGTCCCGGTGGACGGGACCGCCCCGGAGGTGGCGGCGGAGAACGCGCCCTCCGCCGCGCCCGCCGGGGGCCTGCTGGCCCTCACCTTTGACGACGGGCCCCGGCGCTCCACCACCACCGCCCTGCTGGACGGACTGGCGGAGCGGGGGGTGAAGGCCACCTTTTTCCTGGTGGGCCAGCGGGTGGAGAACAACGCGGATCTGGTGGAGCGGATGGAGGCCGAGGGGCACCAGATCGGCATCCACACGTATGACCACGTCTCCGCCCTCACCGGCCTGAGCGCGGCGGATTTTGACGCCCAGGTGGGGCGCACCCGGCGGCTCCTCACCGCCATCCTGGGCCGCAGCGACTTCCCCCTCCGGCCTCCCTACGGGGCGGTGGACCCGGCGGTCCGGGCCAACGCCGGGGGCCCCATCTATCTCTGGTCGGTGGACCCGGAGGACTGGGCCACCGAGGACGCCGCCGCCGTGGCGGAGCACCTGGTCAGCCATGCCCGGGACGGGGACATCCTGCTGCTTCACGATATTTTTCCCTCCTCGGTGGAGGCGGCTCTCCGGGCGGTGGACGCCCTCCACGCCCGGGGATTTTATTTCGTCACCGTGGAGGAACTCCTGGCCGCACGGCAGATCACCCCGGAAACCGGCGTCAGCTATCGCTGCGCTTACCCCTAGAAACCGGCATTATCTTGTGGTTCATCCCCGGTGGAGAGGTAAAGTTTTCGACGAAGCGGCGTCGTGTCAGCGACGCCGCTGTCATTGTTGTTTGATAAGAGAAACCCGGTATCTCACTGCTGATAATTCTCCGTGCGGTAATACTGGTTGGCGCAATTTCAGCGGAACATACAGACACCCCCTGCATAGGTTTATTTCCTATGCAGGGGGTGTTTTGTCTACACTGGACAGATACAGACGGATTTATTACGTACAAATGCAATTGCGCAGGATGCCGTACCCCACCGCCAAGCCCACCAGCACCCAACCCAGGGCACGCTGTCCCCGGGAGGGGCGGCGGGAGCCGGTACGGATAAAGTCGCTCACTTGCCACCCCGCCAGAGCCAGGATGAGGGGGGAGAGAAGGAGCAGGCCGGGATTGGCCGCCCACGCCCCGGCAAAATCCAGCCGCAGCAGGGCAAGGCACATCCGGGTCACCCCGCAGCCGGGGCACTCCAGCCCGGTGAGGGCGTGGAAGGGGCAGGGGAGCCACAGCCCGGTGACGGTCCCCCACAGGGCATAGGCGAGGCCCAGCAGGAGGACAATCCCCAGCCCCCGGAGTACCCGGAAGAGACGGCGGCGCATCAGAGAATGTCGTACTTGTTCAGCTCATTCTGGGCCAGGGCCAGGGTGATGATGGACAGGCCGAAGAGGTTCAGGATGAGGAAGATGATGGCCAGGCTCCCGGTGGGCTCGCCGTGCTCCATGCGGGTGGCGTCCAGGCACTCGCCCATCTTGTAGGCCCAGTAGATGCCGTAGATGCCGCAGGTGATGAGGCTGAGCACGAAGGCCATGGCGCCGGAGGTGGTATAGCGGTCGGAGACCTGGTTGGTGTCGTCGGTGACACAGATAAACCAGTAGATGCCGTAAATGCCGCAGGTGATGACGCTGAGTACGATACACAGAGCGATGTTGCGCTGCTTCATGGATGGAACACTCCTCTCGATGGTTCGGTGCCTCCATTCTACCGGAAAGACGGCATATTTACAAGTGGAAAATCGGGCATTTACGCGCCGCAGGCCCTGCGCACGGCGTGGAGGCGCAGGCCGTCATCGGTGGGGGAGAGGACCAGCGCCAGGTCCATCCGGTAGGGCTCCGCCCGGATCACCGCCCGGAAGGTCCCGTCCTCCAGCCGCTCCAGGCCGCTGAGGGTGTAGACGTCCTCCGAAGTGGTGAAGCTGCCGCACTCCGGGTAATAGACGCCGCTTTTCCGGGGAAACTGCTCGGTTCCCCCAGCGGGCAGCTCCCCCTCATAGCCGAAGAACCGGGCCAGGTAGTCGGCCACCGCCTGGGGCTCCAGCACGTCGCCACCTCCTTGGTGCCAGTATACCGCCTGCCGGCCGGGTTTGAAAAGCAATCGGTGCAAAAACAGGGGGCAATGATTGGTTGCGGGGGTGAAAAAAGGCCGGACCGGGTCGTTGAACCCGGCCCGGCCTGGAAAAACGCGGGCGCCTTACTCCAGAATGGCCCCCCGGTCGGCGGAGGAGACCAGCTTGGCGTAGCGGGCCAGGTAGCCGGTCTTGATCTTGGGTTCGGGGCAGACCCACTTGGCCTTCCGCTGGGCCAGGACCTCATCGGAGACCTCCAGGGTGATGGCGTGGTTGGGGATGTCGATGGAGATGATGTCCCCCTCTTCCACCAGGCCGATGGGGCCGCCGCTGGCCGCCTCGGGGGAGACGTGGCCGATGGAGGCGCCCCGGGTGGCGCCGGAGAAGCGGCCGTCGGTGATGAGGGCCACGTCCTTGTCCAGGCCCATGCCCGCGATGGCGCTGGTGGGGTTGAGCATCTCCCGCATGCCGGGGCCGCCCTTGGGGCCCTCATAGCGGATGACCACCACGTCGCCCGCCACGATCTTCCCGGCGTAGATGGCCTGGATGGCGTCGTCCTCGCAGTCAAAGACCCGGGCGGGGCCGCTGTGGACCATCATCTCAGCCGCCACGGCGGACTGCTTCACCACGCAGCCGTCGGGGGCCAGGTTGCCCTTGAGGACGGCGATGCCGCCGGTCTTGGAGTAGGGGTTCTCGATGGGCCGGATGAGCTCCGGGTCCCGGTTCGCCACGCCCTCCAGGTTTTCCGCCACGGTCTTGCCGGTACAGGTGAGGCAGGAGGTGTCCAGCAGGCCCGCCTTGGTGAGCTCCTTCATCACGGCGTACACGCCGCCGGCGCGCTCCAGGTCCTCCATGTAGGTCTCGCCCGCGGGGGCCAGGTGGCAGAGGTTGGGGGTTTTGGAGGAGATCTCGTTGGCCATGTCGAAGGAGAGCTCGATGCCGCACTCGTGGGCGATGGCGGGCAGGTGCAGCATGGTGTTGGTGGAGCAGCCCAGGGCCATGTCGATGGTCTCGGCGTTGTGGAAGGCGGCCTCAGTCATGATGTCCCGGGGCTTGATGTCCTTCTTCACCAGCTCCATGATCTGCATGCCCGCGTGCTTGGCCAGGCGCAGCCGGGCGGACCACACGGCGGGGATGGTGCCGTTCCCCCGTAAACCCATGCCGATGGCCTCGGTGAGGCAGTTCATGGAGTTGGCGGTGTACATGCC
>CALWOL010000177.1 GCA_944383135.1 uncultured Flavonifractor sp. | reverse complement strand
CTTGCTGTACAGCCGGCGGAACAGATGATTCTGTTTCAGGGAGATGGTATGCTTCACGTTCCCGCTCCGTTTCTGCGTATACTGCGCAGGGGCGGTGGGAAAGCTCCCCCGCCCCTCAAAAAGCCCTATTCCATTCGCGGACGCATCAGTGGGTCAGACGGGCGCGGCCCTTCGCGCGGCGGCGAGCCAGAACCTTCCGGCCGTTGGCGGTGCGCATGCGCTTGCGGAACCCGTGCTCCTTGGAGCGCTGACGCTTCTTGGGCTGATAGGTACGAACCATGTGGGGACACCTCCTGTTCAAAAATCGGCGGGAAATCCCGCCTCCACAACAGCCTTCCGGCTGCGGTTGACAAAGAAAACTGCTTTACACCGTACCGGACATACGGCGCACATGGTATTATAGCCTAGTTTAAAATGCCCTGTCAACCATTTGTTTGGAACTTTTTTTGTTTTTTTCTGCCACCGGGGACGCAAATACCATATCTTGTGTCTGAATCCGCCGGACGAACCAAAGCGCCGCCTCTCCGCCGGGGAAACGGCCCTCTCTTTCCCCCTTCCGCCCCGCCGAAAATCCCGCCGGAAAAAGGAATTCTTTTTTATATAGTATCCGTTGCACGGAGGGGGTTTTTTTGATATAATTACTTGGATACGATATTTTACCGAAAGAGGTGGTCTCTTCGTGAATTTACCGGCCGATCTCTGGGCCAAGGTGCTCTCTCTCATGGAAGGGGAGATGACCGCCACCACCATCAACACCTGGTTTGACGACGCCACCGCCGTGGCGCTGGAGTCGGACCGTTTTGTGCTTCACACCCCCTCCAACTTCAAGCGGGACATCATTCAGGCCCGGTACATCCCCGTGATTCAGAAGGCCCTCCACGAGCTGTTTTCCGCCGAGTTTGAGGTGGTGGTGCTGGGAGAGGGGGAGCTGGAGGGCTACGGCAAGCCGGTCAGCGACGTGTTTCTCCCCGGCACGGAGGAGTATACCTTTGAGCGGTTTGTGGTGGGCTCCTCCAACAAGTTCGCCCACGCGGCGGCCCTGGCGGTGGCCGAGCAGCCCGCCCAGACCTACAACCCCCTGTTCATTTACGGCGAGTCGGGGCTGGGCAAGACCCACCTGCTCTACGCCATCGCCCACAAAATCCACCGGGACCACCCGGAATACCGCATTGTGTACATCAAGGGGGATTCCTTCACCAATGAGCTGATTCAGGCCATCCGGGAGGGGCGCAACCCGGAATTCCGGGAAAAGTACCGCTCCGCCGACGTGTTTCTCATGGACGACGTGCAGTTCATCGCCGGGCGGGAGTCCACCCAGGAGGAGATGTTCCACACCTTCAACACCCTGTACGAGGCGGGGCGGCAGATTGTGTTCACCGCCGACCGTCCCCCCAAGGAGATGCTGCGGCTGGACGACCGGCTGCGCACCCGGTTTGAGTGGGGCCTGCCGGTGGACATCCAGCCGCCCGACTATGAGACCCGGGTGGCCATCATCAAGAACAAGGCCATCCGCCGGGGGATGAACCTGCCCGACCCGGTGCTCCAGTACATCGCGGAGAACATCACCTCCAACGTGCGTCAGATTGAGGGCACGGTAAACAAGATTCTGGCCTTCCAGGAGCTGATGGGGGAGAGCGTGGACGTAGACACCGTCACCCGGGCGGTGCGGGACCTGTTCAAGGACAAGGCGGAGTTTCTCCCCTCTCCCGAGGTCATCATCGACGAGGTGGGCAAGTTCTACAACATTGACCCGGACGCCCTCCGGGGTCAGGGGCGCACCAAGGACACCGCCCTGGCCCGGCAGATTGCCATGTATCAGATCCGCCGGATGACCAACCTCTCCCTGAAGGAGATTGGCCGGGAGTTCGAGGGGCGGGACCACACCACCGTGATGCACTCCATTGACCGGATTGAGAAGCTCACCAAGCAGTCCCCCGAGATTGCCGAGGTCATTAAGGACATCAACGCCAACATCAACGCCCGGTACGAATAGCTTTTCCACCTTTCCACCGGATTTTGGGGAGATGTGGAAAGGGCAATGTGGATAATCCCTCCCCTCTTTTCCCTCCTGTGGAAAGGGGCGGTTTTTCTCCACCTCCCCTGTGGACGGGCTTTCCCATGGGCCCCAGGGAAAAGAGACGGTTTTCCACATCATTTTGCCCTACGGCGTACTATTACGACTTTGTTCCCCTCTTTTTTCCGGAAAGAGAGAGGGGTGCAGGAAACGGAGGAAGCAACGCTATGAAATTCACCTGTGAAAAGGCCCTGTTGCAGGCGGCCATCTCCACCGCCTCCCGGGCGGTGTCCCCCAAGAGCTCCATTCCCGCCCTGGAGGGGATTCTCCTGGAGGCGGGGGAGGATCTGCGCCTCACCGGCTACAATCTGGAGACCGGCATCCGCACCGTGGTCCCCGCCGATATTCAGGAGGGGGGTACCCTGGTGCTGGGGGCCCGACTGTTCGGGGAGATCATCCGGAAGCTGCCTGACGACATGGTCTCCTTCCGCTCGGACAACTATATGGTCAACATCAAGTGCGGCATGAGCGAGTTCAACATTCTGGGCACCGACGCCGAGGAGTTCCCCGAGCTGCCCACGGTGGAGTACCAGAATTCCCTGGAGCTGGCCCAGGGCAAGCTGAAGGCCATGATTGCCCAGACCCTGTTCGCCGTCAGCGACAACGAGAGCCGGCCCATCCATACCGGCTCCCTGTTTGAGGTGGACGACACCGGACTCACCGTGGTGTCGGTGGACGGCTACCGCCTGGCCCTGCGGCATGAGGCCATTGACAAAAAGGAGGGGGCCCCGGAGTTCTCCTTCGTGGTGCCCGGCGCAGCCCTGTCCGAGGTAGAGAAGATCTGCGGCGACACGGACGAGCCCGCCTCGGTGACCCAGGGGGCCCGGCACGTGATGTTCAAGGTGGGAGACACCATGCTGGTCTCCCGCCGGCTGGAGGGGGAGTTTCTGGCCTACCGCCAGGCCATCCCCCGGAACAACACCATCCACGTGGAGGGGGACACCCGGGCGCTGCTGGCCTCCATTGACCGGGTGAGCCTCATCATCAGCGACAAGCTGAAAAGCCCCCTGCGGTGCGTGTTTGACAGCGGCGTGCTGAAAATCGCCACCAAAACCGCCATCGGGGACGCCTACGACGAGTGCCCCGTGGACGGGGACGGGGAGGGGCTGGAAATCGGCTTCAACAACAAGTACCTGATGGACGCCCTCAAAGCCGCCCCCGCCGACCGGGTGCGGCTGGAGCTCACCACCGGAGTATCCCCCTGCGTCATCCTGCCCACCGAGGGGGAGGAGAAGTTTCTGTATATGGTGCTTCCCGTCCGCCTGCGGGCCGGGGAGTAACGGAAAAGGAGAAAACAGACCTTGGAACTGCATCCCTACCTGCACAAAGTGCAGTTTTATGAGACCGACGGCATGAGCATCGTCCACCATGGAAATCATATCCTTTGGATGGAGGAGGCCCGCACCGACTTCATGGACCAGCTGGGCTGGGGCTATGAGAAGGCGGTGGAGGCGGGCATCGACTTTGCCGTGTACAGCGTGTCCTGCGCCTACAAGTCCATGACCCGGTTCGGGGAGACGGTGGCCATCACCGTGAAGGTGAACCAGCTCCACCAGGCCAAGCTGGAGCTGGGCTACACCATGGCGGACGCCGCCACCGGCCAGGTGCGGGCGGAGGGCACCAGCGTCCACTTTTTCTATGACCGGGCCAAGGGCAGGCCGATGTCCCTGAAGCGGGCCCTGCCGGAGATCTACGCCCTGCTGGAGGCCTGCAAGGAGGAGTAAGGCGGTATGGAACAGCGCACAGTGAAAATCACCACGGAGTATATCAAGCTGGAGGCCCTGCTGAAATTTGAGGGCCTGGCGGAGACCGGGGGAGACGCCAAGGAGCGGATTCAGGCCGGAGAGGTGACGGTAAACGGGGAGACCTGCACCATGCGGGGGAAAAAGCTCCGACCCGGGGACCGGGCCGCCCTGGACGGAGTGGAGCTGGAAGTGGTATGATTCTCCGCTCCCTCACCCTGGACTTTTTCCGCAACTACCCCCATTTTGAGGGGGAGTTTTCCCCCGGCGTCAATGTGATCTGGGGAGAGAACGCCCAGGGCAAGACCAACCTGCTGGAGGCCGCGGCCTACCTGTCCACCGCCTCCTCCCACCGGGCCAGATATGACAGGGAGCTCATCCAGTTCGGGGTGGACTACGCCTTCGTCAAGGGGGAGGTGGAGGCCCGGGACCGGACGTTCAGCCTGGAGGCCCGGCTGAGCCGGGGGGGGCGGCGGCAGCTCTTCTCCAACGGGGTGCGGCTGAAAACCGCCGGGGAGCTGGCGGGGGTGCTCACCACCGTGCTCTTCTGCCCGGAGGATCTGTGGCTCATCCGGGAGGGGGCGGCGGCGCGGCGGCGGTTTCTGGACAGCTGCATCTGCCAGCTGCGGCCGAGGTATGCCGAGGCTTTGGCGGAATACCGCCGGCTGTACGAGCACAAGCTCCGCATCCTCCGGGACTGGGAGGAGCATCCCGCCCTGCTGGACACCCTGGACGAGTTCAACCTGCGCATGGCCCAGACCGGGGCCCTTCTCATCCACTACCGGGCCCACTTCATCCGCCGGCTGGGGGAGGTGACCCCCGCCATCCACCGGGACTTCTCCGGAGGGCGGGAGGAGCTGGAGCTGGGGTATGAGACGGTGCGCACCGTCACGGACCCCCTGGCCCCCGCCAAGACCATTCTGGAGCAGCTGCTGGCCCATCAGGAGAGCCACCGGCGGGCGGAGCTGGAGGCCCGGCAGTGCCTGTCCGGCCCCCACAAGGACGATCTGGCGGTGGAGGTGAACGGGCTGGCGGCCCGGCAGTTCGCCTCCCAGGGCCAGGTGCGGACGGCGGCTTTGTCCCTGAAGCTGGCTTCCCGGGAAATCTTTTTCCGGGAGACCGGGGAGTGGCCGGTGCTGCTGCTGGACGACGTGCTCTCCGAGCTGGACGGAAGGCGGCAGGAATATGTACTCAAGCGTATCACCAACGGCCAGGTTTTCATTACCTGCTGTGAGGAGATGGACGTGAGCCGCCTGGGCGGCGCCCGCGCCTTCCACATCCGGAATGGCGCCCTGATCCAATAACCGGGGGGCGGGGCTCCCGACCCCCACGGACCATAGAGGAGACCACATGCCCATTATCATCGGCGTATTCTGCGCCCTGCCCCTGGCACTGGGGCTGATTGCCCAATATCTGGCCTGCCGCCTGCCCAGGCGGAGGCTGTGGCGGGTGCTGCCTCCCCTGGCGGTGCTGGCCCTGACTGCCCTGGTGGTGGCGGGACGGCTCCGGGTGTGGGAGGCGGAGCACTCCCCCCTGACCCAGCTCCTGTTTGTCCCCGGCCTGCCCGCCCTGTGCGCCCTGGCGGGCATTGTCCTGGGCTGGCGGCTGTGGAAGCGGCTGTGGGGGCCCCGGGTCATCTGGGAAAAAAAGGGGAGGGGATAGCGTGTATCTGCATCTGGGCCAGAGCGTGGTCCTCCCCTTCCGGGATGTGGTGGGAATTTTTGATCTGGACAATACCAGCGCCTCCCGCCTGACCCGTGCCTTTCTGGAGCGGGCGGAGAAGGAGGGAAGGCTTGTCAACGTGTGCGACGATCTGCCCCGCTCCTTCGTCCTGTGCGCGCCGGCGGGGGCGGCGCACACGGTCTACCTGTCCCAGCTCTCCGCCGCCACCCTGCTGCGCCGGGCGGAGAGCAACAGTTTTGAGTGAAACGTGAACCTGGGCCGCCAAAGGCGGCTCCTGCAGCGGATGCAGGGGCGGCCTTTGGCCGCCCGTCATGGCAACGGAGGGTTTTGAATGTCTGAAGAATTGAAAAACGCCACTCAGGTGGAGCACGAATACGGCGGCTCCGAGATCCAGGTCCTGGAGGGGCTGGAGGCGGTGCGCAAGCGCCCGGGCATGTATATCGGCTCCACCAGCGAGTCCGGTCTCCACCATCTGGTGTACGAGATTGTGGACAACTCCATCGACGAGGCTCTGGCGGGCTACTGCGACGAGATTACCGTGCGCATCGAGGACGGGGACATCATCACCGTCATCGACAACGGCCGGGGCATTCCGGTGGATATCCAGCCCCAGACCGGCCTGCCCGCCCTGGAGGTGGTATTCACCATCCTCCATGCCGGCGGCAAGTTCGGCGGCGGGGGCTACAAGGTGTCCGGCGGCCTCCACGGCGTGGGCGCCAGCGTGGTCAACGCGTTGAGCGAGTGGCTCACCGTCCGGGTCCATAAGGAGGGCAAAATCTACGAGATGCGCTTCTCCCGGGGCAAGGTGACCCAGCCCATGCAGGTGGTGGGGGAGACCGACCGCCACGGCACCGAGGTCAGCTTCAAGCCGGACCCGGAGATGTTCGAGGTCACGGAATACAGCTACGACACCCTCCACACCCGCATGCGGGAGGAGGCCTTCCTCAACGCCGGCCTGCGCATCCACACCATCGACGCCCGCCCCGGCCGGGAGCAGGAGGACACCATGCACTACGCCGGGGGCATCCGGGAGTTTGTGTCCTACATCAACCGCTCCAAGGACGCCATTCACCCCGACGTGGTGTACATGGCTGGGAGCAAGGACGACTCCATGGCGGAGGTGGCCTTCCAGTACAACGACGGGTATAACGAGACCATTGTCTCCTTTGCCAACAACGTCCACACCCCCGAGGGCGGCATGCATGAGGAGGGCTTCAAGCGGGCCCTCACCACCGTGCTCAACAACTACGGCAAGAAGATGAAGCTCCTGAAGGACGAGGACAAGGTCTCCGGCGAGGACTGCCGGGAGGGCATCGCCTGCGTCATCTCGGTCAAGCTCACCGAGGCCCAGTTCGAGGGCCAGACCAAGGCCAAGCTGGGCAACGCCTCCATCCGCACCCTGGTGAGCAACCTGGTCACCGAGAAGCTCACCGAGTACCTGGAGGAGAATCCCGCCGTGGGCCGGGCCATCCTGGACAAGGCCCTCATGGCCAACCGGGCCCGGGAAGCCGCCCGGAAGGCCCGGGAGTCCATCCGGAGAAAAACCGCCCTGGGTGGCGCCGCCATGCCCGACAAGCTGCGGGACTG
>CALWOL010000176.1 GCA_944383135.1 uncultured Flavonifractor sp. | reverse complement strand
GAATTATTGATTACATCGAGAATAACCACAACGTTATCCGAGTGATTGAGAACAAGGCAATCTAACGGCTTGCCTATTCAACACAAAGGAAAATCTAATGTTGTGCATAAATAAACGGCTCTACCGGACCTGCCGGCCCCACCGGGGCGGCTGGCGCCGCTGGTCCAACCGGACCCACCGGGGCGGCTGGCGCCACTGGTCCCACCGGACCCGCCGGGGCGGCTGGCGCCACTGGTCCCACCGGACCCGCCGGTCCTACCGGTCCCACCGGACCCACCGGGGCAGCTGGAGCCACCGGTCCCACCGGACCTACCGGTCCTACCGGACCCAGCGGCAGCGACGGTACCGACGGCAGTGCTGCCACGTTGGCCGTGGGCACAGTTACTACCGGCGAACCGGGCACCAACGCCCAGGTCACCAACTCGGGCACGCCCCAGAATGCCATTCTGGACTTTACCATCCCCAAAGGGGATACCGGTTCCCCCGCTCCCCTGTCTCTGCTGTCCGCCTATTCCACGCCTGCCCAGTCGGGCGCCTCCGGAGATTCCCTGGTGTTCGACAAGAACGGTTTGTCTTACGGCTCGGACATCAGTCACACCGCAGGCGACAGCACCTTCACCATCAACCAGCCCGGCGTATATGCCGTGGCCTTCCACGGCAGCTTCTCCCCCGCCAGCGGAGCCAACTTCCCCCAAACCATGGGCGCGTCTCTGGAGCAGAACGGATCGGTTGTGCCGGGAGCCACTTCCCAGTATATCTTCCACACCTCCGCCCAGACAGCTGCGCTGTCTTTCAGCACTCCGGTAGCGGTAACTTCCGCTCCGGCCACCCTTCAGGTAGTGGGGGATGGGGGTAATTACCTTTACAGTACCATCGGTATGTCCATCTACCGGCTGGGCAACGTACCCGACGACACCTAATCCATTACCCCCCGGTCCATTAGGGCCGGGGGGTCTTTCAGGAGGGACGCCATGAAGATTTGTGTCTATGCCATCTGTAAAAATGAGAGCCAGTTTGTGGAACGGTGGATGAATTCCATGTGTGAGGCCGACGGTATCTATGTGCTGGATACCGGCTCCTCTGACGACACGGTGGAGCTGCTGCAAAGCCGGGGCGCCCAGGTTCGTGTGGAGACCATTTCTCCCTGGCGCTTTGATACCGCCCGCAATCGCTCCCTGGAGCTAGTACCGGCAGATGCCGACATCTGCGTATGTACCGACTTGGATGAACTCTTTCATCCCGGCTGGCGGAAGGCTCTGGAGAAGGCCTGGTTCCCGGAGGCCGGCCAGGCCCGCTACCGCTATACCTGGTCTTTTCGGCCGGACGGATCGGAGGGTGTGGTATTCTGGTACGAAAAAATTCACCGCCGTCACGGCTACCGCTGGCATCACCCCGTCCATGAGGTGCTTCAATGGGCGGGGCCGGGCCAGCCGGGCCCCATGGTGACAGTTGCCGGGGTGCAGCTGGATCACCACCCCGACCCCACCAAGTCCCGTGGACAGTATTTACCTCTGCTGGAGCTCTCCGTCCGGGAGGCACCGGAGGATGACCGAAACGTCCATTACCTGGGGCGGGAATATCTGTTTTACGGGCGCTGGGACGATTGCATCGCCACCCTGGAACACCACCTGTCCATGCCCACTGCCACCTGGGCAGATGAACGAGCCGCCTCCATGCGCTATATCGGGCAGGCATTTCTTCAAAAGAGGGAAGAGAATACGGCGAGAGACTGGTTTTTCCGGGCCATCGCCCAGGCTCCGCATCTGCGGGAGCCCTGGATGGAAATGGCACAGTTGCTCTACCAGCAGAAGAACTGGGAGGGTGTGCTCTACTTTACCGGGCAGGCACTAACCATCGCATCGCGGCCGGAGACCTACATCTGCGAGGCCGATGCCTGGGGCCCCCTTCCCCACGATTTGCGCTGCCAGGCCTACTTCCATACCGGCAGAAGCTTCCAGGCGCTGGAGGAGGCGCAAAAGGCCCTCGCCCTTTCCCCAACAGACGCCAGGTTGGCCGGAAATGTGGCCATTCTGCGCCAGATACGGCACATTCCTCTGTGATTTCTGAAGCTGCGTGCGGATGAGGCCATCATTGGCGTGGCTTTCCTCTTCCCAAGCCAACGGGGCCCGGCGCGCTGCGCCGGGCCCCGTTTCTGTATCTCAGCAGATAAACATGGCATCTCCAAAGGAGAAAAAGCGATACTTCCTCTCCACCGCCTCCCGATAGGCGGCCAGGATATGCTCGCGGCCCGCCAGGGCGGATACCAGCATAATCAGGGTGGATTCCGGAAGGTGGAAATTGGTAATCAGACAATCCAGAGCCTTGAATTTGTAGCCGGGGTAAATAAAAATATTCGTCCAGCCGGCGCTTTCCTTCAGCGTACCGTCCTCCGCCGCCCAGGATTCGATGGTACGGCAGGAGGTGGTGCCTACGCAGATAACCCGCCCTCCTTCCGCTCTGGTGCGGTTGATGGTCTCCGCGGTTTCAGCGGAAATCATGCAGTATTCGCTGTGCATCTCATGGTCCAGGATATCCTCCTCCATCACCGGCCGGAAGGTGCCCAGGCCCACGTGGAGGGTCACATAGGCCAGACGGACGCCCATATCCTCCACCTGTTTCAGCAGCTCCTTGGTAAAATGGAGCCCGGCGGTGGGGGCGGCAGCGGAGCCCACCTCCCGGGAGTAGACGGTCTGGTAGCGCTCCGGGTCCTGCAGCTCCGCCTTGATATAGGGCGGCAGCGGCATTTTGCCCAGCTGCTCCAGCTTTTCGAGAAAAATCCCCTCGTAGTCGAACCGGACCAGACGGTTGCCCCCCTCCAGCACCTGAGTCACTTCCGCGGTGAGGGCGCCGTCGCCAAAGGACACCCTGGTCCCCGGCTTCATCTTGCGGCCCGGCCGCACCAGGCACTCCCAGGTCTTGTTCCCCCGGTCAATGAGCAGCAGTACCTCCACCGCGCCTCCGCCGGGGGCACGGTGGCCAATCAGCCGGGCGGGTAGCACCCGGGAATCATTGAGTACCAGACAGTCTCCCGGCCGCAGAAGGCCGGGCAAATCATAAAAATGCATGTGTTGGGTCCGGCCCGTGGTCTTGTCCAGCACCAGCAGCCGGGAGGCGTCCCGGCGCTCCAGCGGAGTCTGGGCAATCAGTTCGTCGGGCAGATAGAAGTCAAAATCTGCGGTTTTTATGGTTGGCGCACCTCGATTCCGGTGTAATAGAAGCTGAGAATATCCTGATAAGTATACCCCTGCTGGGCCATGGCATAAGCGCCCCACTGGCTCATTCCCACATTGTGGCCCCAGCCGGAGCCGGTGATGGTAAAGACGGTCGAGCCGCCGCCCGCAGAGGCGGAGGGCGTGACCTGGGAGACGCTCCCGTCTCCCCCGATGGCGTACACACTGCCGTCGGTCAGGGCCGCGGTGTTCCCGCTGCCGTCAATGGCATAGGCGCCGGTCAGAGTGTTGAGCACGCCGCTGCCATTGACGGAATATCCCGTCCCGCCGCTGCTGCTGGAAACGGTGTAGCGAAGGGAGCGCAGGCCCAGGAAGGTGCGGCAGTCATCCCGGATTTTGCTCCAGCTCTTACCGGAGGAGTCGGTGAAGGTGATTTCAATGGCGTTGCCGGTGGGGCTGGTCTTGGTCACCTTGAAATCCACGATGCCGGAGTTGACGTAGCCCTTGGAGTTGAGCAAATCGGTAAGCTCCTGGGCCGTAAAGGTGACCGTCCAATTGTAGTTGGTAATCTTATTCACCACCGAGGCCTCGTAGGGGTCGATTTTTCCTGTCAGATAGGCCACATCGCCGCCCCATACGTTCACGGCGCTCTCCGTGGCGCCGCCGTCATGGGAAAAATAGACCGCCTCCGCCAGGGCGCCGTTGTACCAGAGATACTGCCCCCTGGTCTCATTCACCGCCTGCAGGCTGGCGGCGGACACGGTGGCAATGCCTTTGTAGGCCTGGCAGTGGACGTCATTGCACAAATCAAAGCCCTGGCTGCTGTGCTTGCCGGCGGCGTAGCTGCGGTAGGCGTAGGTGCGGGCGCACACCGCCTGGGCCTTCAGGGCCTCCAGCGGCCAGGAGGGGCTCATCTCCTGAATGACCACCCCCTGCACATAGTCCTCCAGAGAAATGACATTGCTTACGGTCAGGTTTCCGCCGCTCACCCGCTGGTACTGAAACCCGCCGTAGTAGGTATTGCCGCGGAAGATGGTCTCGGTTTTCACGCTGTCGTCCAGGCCGGGCTTGATGCCCAGGCAGAGACCGCTGGTGCTGTCAAACTGGAAGAGAATCTGGCTGGTCCCCGTTTTTACCACCGATACCCCATAACTGGAGGTGCCCACAACGGCGGCTTCCGCCAGGCCAAGGGCGGTCTGGGCCGCCTGGGCGGAGGCACTGTCCATATAGGCCCCTACCCGGGCCTGCCAGCTGCCGTCAATCCACGCCACGAAGCCGCCGGAGTATCCCGCCGCCGCCGCGGCAGCCTCCTCATACGTACCATAGCTGCCGGGGAGCTGGATGTGGTAGCAGCCTACCGCGATATCGGAGGTAATGGTGTCATAATACCCATTCCAGTTGCCCGAAGTGCCATAATACACGTTCTGGGTTTTCACCACGGAAATGGCCGTTTCACTGGTCTGGGCCAGCTGCTGGAATACCCGGTTGGCATCATAATAGCCCAGCCGGTAGCCGCTGCCCACCTCGTTGAGCAGATTGGCGCCGGGCAGTGCGCTGGTGCCGTAGAACAGGCCCACCCGGATGGTGGGGTCCACTGTCACAGACGCGGCCTGGCTTTTCCCCGCCGGCAGGGCCAGAAGCAGGGCGCAGGACAGCGCCGCCGCCGCAAACTGCACAAATCTTTCTTTCAGACTACGTTTCATTTGGTGATTTTCTCAACTCGCTTTCGTTGACACTTTGGATAAACTTGTGGTACAATTTCACAAACTACATAGTGAAATCGCAAGTCACATTGCAGGATAGAGGTCGCGGCTGTTCAACAGTAGCGCGGGGAGGGTGTTCGGACCCGGAGAACCGCGGGAAAGGGGACGCCGCCGAAGGGACGTCTTCCCGACGAGGGCGCCGCCTGGCCGCTCAGTTAAGAGCTGTTCGGCTGTCGCCGCGGTTGCGGCGGAGCGCTGTCTGCTTTTGGACGATATTGTCGGGGGCAGTCTGTCCCTGTCATTATAGTACAAAATCAGCAGTTCTGTAGACTGCTGATTTTCTTTTTACCCTTCGGTCTGATTCTTGGTCTCAGACAAGCAGGCGCCGGAATAGGCTGGAGAGGAACAATGGAGGTAGTATCATGGAGCAGTATAAAGTTGGCGTAATCGGAGCCACCGGCATGGTGGGACAGCGGTTTGTCTCTCTTCTGGAACACCATCCCTGGTTTCAGCTGACCGTAGTGGCGGCCAGCAGCCGCTCCGCGGGCAAAACCTATGCCCAGGCCGTGGGCAGCCGCTGGGCGCTGGAAACCCCCATGCCCGACTGTGCCAAGGATTTGGTGGTGCGCAACGCCGCCGACGACATCGAAGAGATTGCCGGCCAGGTGGATTTTGTCTTTTCCGCCGTGGATATGAAAAAAGAGGAAATCAAGGCGCTGGAGGAGGCCTACGCCAGGCACGAGTGCCCCGTGGTCTCCAACAACTCCGCCCACCGGTGGACGCCTGATGTGCCCATGGTGGTGCCTGAAATCAATCCGGAGCATATCAAAGTCATCGAGGCCCAGCGAAAGCGACTGGGGGTGGAGCGCGGGTTCGTGGCTGTCAAGTCCAACTGCTCCCTCCAGAGCTACGTTCCTGCCCTGCACCCCCTGCGCGGCTTTGGCCTGGAGCAGGTGCTGGTCTGCACCTACCAGGCAATTTCCGGCGCGGGCAAAACCTTTGAGACCTGGCCGGAAATGGTGGACAATCTGATCCCCTACATCGGCGGCGAGGAGGAGAAGAGCGAGCAGGAGCCCATGAAGCTGTGGGGCAGGGTGGAAAACGGCGTGATTGTCAACGCCGACTCCCCCGCCATTACCGCTCAGTGCCTGCGGGTGCCCGTCTCCAATGGCCATATGGCTGCCGTGTTTGTCCGCTTCCAGAAGAAACCTGCCATGGATGAAATCAAAGAGATGTGGGCAAATTTCTCCGGCCGGCCCCAGGAGCTGGCCCTGCCCTCCGCTCCCAAGCAGTTCCTGCACTACTTTGAGGAGCCTGACCGTCCTCAGACCCGGATGGATCGGATGACGGAGAACGGTATGGCGGTCTGCATTGGCCGCCTGCGCCCTGACACGCAGTACGACTACAAGTTTGTCTGCCTGTCCCACAATACCCTTCGCGGCGCCGCGGGCGGCGCGGTCCTTCTTGCCGAACTTCTGTGCGCGGAGGGTTACATTTTAAGGAGGTAACCCTGTTATGCGAGAGCCTGTTTTTACCGGAGCCTGTTCCGCGATTATAACCCCCTTTGACGAGAGCGGGGCTGTCAACTATGAGCTGTTTGGACGGATTATCGACGAGCAGATTGCCCGGGGCGTGGACGCCATCTGCGTCTGCGGCACCACCGGCGAGTGCTCCACCCTCACCATCCGGGAGCATATTGCGGTGGTGGAATACTGCATCAAGCACGTCAACCACCGGGTGAAGGTCATCGCCGGCGCGGGGAGCAACGACACCTCTGCCGCCGTTTACCTGTCCCAGCACGCGGAGGACGCCGGAGCAGACGCCCTGCTCCACGTGACGCCCTATTACAACAAGGCTTCCCAGACCGGCCTCATCAAGCACTATGAGTATATTGCCGACCGGACGGAGCTTCCGGTGATTCTCTATAACGTCCCCTCCCGGACCGGGGTCTCCTTCACCGCGGAGACCTACCGCACCCTCTCCCGGCATCCCCGCATCTGCGGCGTGAAGGAGGCCAGCGGCGATTTCTCCCTGCTGGCCCACACCCGGGCAATCTGCGGGGATGAGTTCTATGTCTGGTCCGGCAACGACGACCAGGTGGTACCCATGATGAGCCTGGGCGCCAAGGGCGTCATTTCCGTGGTGGCCAACATCGCCCCGGAAGTGATGGTACAGATGACCCACCTGTGCCTGGAGGGGCGCTTCCAGGAGGCCTCCCAGCTCCAGCTGAAGTACATGGACTTCATTGACGCCCTTTTCCTGGAGGTTAACCCCATCCCCATTAAGGCGGCCATGAATCTGGCCGGCTACGGGGTGGGCTCCCTCCGTCTCCCCCTGTGCGACATGACCGACGGACCGCTGGAGGCCCTGCGGCAGTCCATGCTGAAGCTGGGCCTGCTCACCGCCTGAGCACCTGAAAGGACGTTGGAATATGGTTAGGCTGATCATCTCCGGCTGCAACGGCCGGATGGGGCGGGTGGTGGAGGCCATCTGCGCTGCTGACCCGGATTTTGAGATTGCCGCCGGCTTTGATTTGCTGGGTACCGGGGACCGGGACTTCCCCGTCTATTCCTCCCCCGCTGAATTTCAGGGGGAGGCCGATGCGGTGGTGGATTTCTCCTCCCCCGCCGCCCTGGATGGGCTGCTGGAGTTCGGCGTGAGCCGGAGGATTCCCCTGGTACTGGCCACCACCGGTTATTCAGAGGAGCAGCTGGCGGCCATTGAACGGGCCGCCGCCCGCATCCCCATTTTTCGCTCCGCCAACATGTCTCTGGGCGTCAATGTGCTGCTGGAGCTGGTGCGGGCTGCCGTCAAGGCGCTGGGTGAGGGCTACGATCTGGAGATTGTGGAACGCCATCACAGCCGTAAGGTGGACGCCCCCAGCGGTACGGCGCTGATGATTGCCGACGCGGCGGCGGAGGTCCTCCCCTACACGCCGGAATATGTATATAACCGTCAGCCCGTCCGGAGGCCCAGGGGGAATTGTGAAATCGGCATCTCCTCCATCCGGGGCGGAGGCATTGTGGGTGACCATGAAGTGCTTTTTGCCGGGCGGGATGAGGTGATTGAGCTGCGTCACACCGCCATGAGCCGGGATGTATTTGCCTCCGGCGCGGTGCGGGCCGCCCGTTTCCTGGCCGGAGTAACCCAGCCAGGACTGTACGACATGTCCGATTTGCTTCATGCATAACAGAAGCGGAGGGTGAAAACACCCTCCGCTTTTTCTGTCTATGGAGCTGAATCCAGCGGTTTTCCATCTCCGTTGATGCCCTTTTTCCGCAGGCGTTTGTTGACCCACTCCCGCACCAGGGAGTAGAGCACCGCAAAGGTGGGCACACCCAGCACCATGCCGGGAAAGCCGAACAGGCCGCCGCAGGTTACAATGGCAATCAGCACCCAGATGGCGGACAGGCCGGTGCTGTCGCCCAAAATCTTGGGGCCCAGAATGTTTCCGTCAAACTGCTGCAGGCCGATCACCAGGAAGAAGAACCGCAGTGCCGCCCAGGGGTCCACGATAACCAGAATGATGACACAGGGGATGGCGCCGATGATGGGGCCAAAGAAGGGAATGATATTGGTCACCCCCACCACCACGCTGACCAGCATGGGATACGGGATGCGGAAAATAAGGCACAGGATGAAGCAGAGCACTCCAATGATGGCGGAATCAATGAGCTTTCCGTTGATGAAGCCCACAAAGATGCGGTTGGCCTGGCCGCACACGTCCAGCAGCCAGTCCGCCCGCCGTTTGGGCAGAGCGGCATACATCATCTTTTTCAGCTGGGGAACCATCCGGTCCTTCCCCGCCAGCATGTAGACGGAGGAAATTACCGCCGTAATACCGGAAATCACACCGCTGCCCACCGCAAAGCCCACATCCACAATCTGGGGCAGCGCCTCGGTGACCCTTTTGCTCAAGTCGCTCATGGTGCTGCTGAAATTGCCGAACATGTCGTTGATGGACTCGGCATCCAGATCAAACTGCTCCGTAAGGGTCTGAACCAGCTGGTCCAGACTTTTCATATAGGTCTGCATATTCCCCGCCAGATCCTTTACGCTCTGCACTACCTGGGGAATAATCAAATTCAGCAGAATGACCAGCACCGTCAGCGCCAGCAGATAGACCGTGGTAATGGACAACACCCGCCGGTATTTGAGATTGCGGTACACGCTCCGTTCAAAAAAGCACATGGGGGTATTGAGCAGATAGGCAATGGCGAATCCGGCAATAAAGGGGGAAAGCACATTCATAAACATTTTAACGCGAATGGAAATCACGTCAAAATGGGTCAGACCCACGTAAAAGGAAATGGCAATCAGCAGCACCAGCAGCAGGGAGATGTGATTCCCCTCCAGGATGTACCATTTCTTCTTGCCCCGGTCCTCTTGGTCTTGCACGGCGGCTTCCTCCTTTGCAGGTCTGTTGCTGCTATTGTATCATGGCGGCTGGATGCCCGCAACCAATCCGGAAGAAAAAAACCTGGAAAGTCTCACCCCAGCATGGCCCGGTGGAACACCTTCTTGCCCTTCTTGATGGTAACGCCCTCGCCGGACAGCTGGCCGGCAGACACCACGGCATTGACGTCGGTTACCTTCTCACCGTCCAGTTCCACGCCGCCCTGCTCAATCAGCCGGCGGGCCTCCTTCTTGGAGGGCACCAGGCCGCACTTGAGCATCAAATCCAGAATGCCGATGGCGCCGTCGGTGAGGTCTGTCTCTCCCAGCTCGGTGGAGGGCATATTGCTCTTATCCCCGCCGGTGGAGAACAGAGCCCTGGCGGCATCCTGGGCCTTCCGGGCCTCCTCCTCGCCGTGGACCAGCTTGGTCAGCTCAAAGGCCAGAATCTCCTTGGCGGTATTGAGTTGGGCGCCCTCCCACTTGTCCATCTCATCAATCTGCTCCAGAGGCAGGAAGGTAAGCATCCGCAGGCATTTGAGCACGTCGGCGTCGCCCACGTTGCGCCAGTACTGGTAGAACTCGTAGGGGCTGGTCTTGTTGGCGTCCAGCCATACGGCCCCGGACTGGGTCTTGCCCATCTTCTTCCCCTCGGAATTGAGGAGCAGGGTGATGGTCATGGCATGGGCGTCCTTGCCCAGCTTCCGGCGAATCAGCTCCGTACCGCCCAGCATGTTGGACCACTGGTCGTCCCCGCCAAACTGCATGTTGCAGCCGTAGTGCTGGAACAGATGGTAGAAGTCGTAGGACTGCATGATCATATAGTTGAACTCCAGGAAGGAGAGCCCCTTCTCCATGCGCTGCTTGTAGCACTCCGCCCGCAGCATGTTGTTCACGCTGAAGCAGGCGCCCACCTCCCGCAGCAGCTCAATGTAGTTGAGCTTGAGCAGCCAGTCGGCGTTATTCACCATCAGGGCCTTGTCCTCGCCGAACTCAATGAAGCGCTCCATCTGCTTTTTGAAGCAGTCGCAGTTGTGCTGGATGGTCTCGGGGGTCATCATATTGCGCATGTCGGTGCGGCCGGAGGGATCGCCGATATAGCCGGTGCCGCCGCCGATGAGGGCAATGGGCCGGTTTCCCGCCATCTGCAGCCGCTTCATCAGGCACAGGGCCATAAAGTGGCCCACATGAAGGGAGTCGGCGGTGGGGTCAAAGCCGATGTAAAACACCGCCTTCCCCTCGTTAATCATCTTGGAAATCTCTTCCTCGTTGGTTACCTGGGCAATCAGCCCCCGGGCCTTCAGTTCTTCATAGCAAGTCATGTCTCTTCTCCTTTGCATTCTCTGAGCGATATGAGTGAAATCAAAACGCCCCCTGTCCCTTGGGACAGAGGGCGTAAAGTACGCGGTACCACCTCTGGTTTGCCGTTTTCTCACAAAAACGGCCTCAGGCCGTGCCAACACACGGCGGCGCGGTAACGGGCGCACCCGACACGGCCCTACTGGGGCTCTCCCCGTTCAGGCGGCTGCTCCAGGGTGTATTTCCCGGCCTGTCCCCTCCCCCTCGCACCAAACCGGGGGCTCTCTGGGCGGAACGCTGGGCGGTACTCCTCCCTGTCATCGCAGTGTCATATTGATGTGGATTATAAGCGCTCCCGCGGCGTTTGTCAAGGGAAAAAGATGCTACTCAACAAAACCTAGTTTTTGTGCAGTTGCTTGTAGGCCTCCGCTCCGTCCAGCAGCTCTCCGGCGGCATGGAGGGTGGCATCGGTGATGTGTTCTCCCGAGGTGAGCCGGGCCAGCTCCTCCTCCCGGCGCGTCCGGCTCAGCCGCTCCACCTGGGTGTAGGTCCGGCCGTCCCGCTCCCCCTTCTCCACCGAGAAGTGGACGTCGGCCATGGCCGCCAGCTGAGGCAGATGGGTGACGCACAGCACCTGCTTGCTCCGGGCCACGTCGGCCAGCTTTTCCGCCACCTTTTGGGCCGCACGGCCGGATACGCCGGTGTCCACCTCGTCAAATACCATGGTGCCCACCTGGTCATTTTCCGCCAGCACATTTTTCAGGGCCAGCATGATGCGGGCCAGCTCACCCCCGGAGGCAATCTTCTGAATGGGCTTCAAATCCTCCCCCACATTGGCGGACATGAGGAACTGCACTTCGTCCATCCCCGTCTCGTCCATGCCATAGGCGCCGGACTTGGGGCGGAACTGGACCTGAAAGCGCACCTTGGGCATATCCAGCTGGGCCAGCTCCCGCTGGATGCGCTTTTCCAGGGCGTCGGCCCGGGTTCTGCGGACCTGGCTCAGGGCCTCCCCTGCCTGGCGGGCCTGCTCCAAGGCGGTGTCCCGCTCCTGTTCCAGCAAAGCCGCCCGGTGGTCGGAAAACTGGATGTCGTCCAGCTCCTTCCGGCAGCGCTCCAGGTAGTCCAGCATCTCCTCCACCGAGCCGCCGTATTTCTTTTTCAGGCGGTGGAGCACATCCAGACGGCTTTCAATTTCGTCCAGCTCCCCCGGCTCAAAATCGAAGCCGTCCCTCAAGTCCCGCACCTGCTCGGCCAGATCGTCGGCGGCGCAGCGCAGCTCCGTGAGCTTCTCCAGCAGTTCCGCCGCCTGGGTACTGATGCGGGCGGCCCCGCGGAGGGCATTCTCCGCCTCCGCCGCCAGGGCGGCCGCGCCGTCCCGCTCCTCGTCTCCGGACAGGGCCAGATGGGCGCCCTCCACCGACTCCATCAGCCGGCCGGCATTGCGCAGCAAATTCCGGCGGTCTGTGAGCTCCTCCTCCTCGCCGGGCTGAAGGCGGGCGCGCTCCAGCTCCTCAATCTGATAGTGCAGGTTGTCCATCCGCCGGGCCTTCTCCGCCTCGTCCATCTGCAGGGCGGCAAGCTCCCGGGTGAGGGAGGCCAGCTTGTCATAGGCCGCCTGGAATTTCTCCCGCTGCGCTTCGGTGGCGCCGAAGCCGTCCAGATATTCCAGATGGCACCGCTCGTCCAGCAGCTGCTGACCGTCGTGCTGGCCGTGGATGTTGAGCAGCTGACGGCCCAGCTGCCGCAGCTGGGAGACGGTAATCAGCCGGCCGTTGAGCCGGCAGACATTCTTTCCGTCGGGCTGAATTTCCCGCTGGATGAGCAGGTTTCCCTCCTCATCCGGCCCGCAGCCGTTTTCCGCAAACCACGCCAGCGGCGGCAGGCCGGTAAACACGGCGTTGACCAGGGCGGACTTGGCGCCGGTGCGAATCAGCTCCCGGCTGGTGCGCTCCCCGATGATGGCGCCGATGGCGTCCACCACAATGGACTTGCCCGCGCCGGTTTCACCGGTCAGGGCGTTGAAGCCGCCGTCAAACTGAATATCCGCCGTCTGAATCACCGCGATATTCTCAATGTGAAGCAAGGAAAGCATACTACCACCTATCTGAATTATTTCAGCATGGAGTGGATTTCATTGCAGAACTCCGCGGCATCCTCATTGGTGCGCATAATTAGGATGGCGGTATCATCCCCCGCCAGGCTGCCCACCATATTGGCAATGTCCATACCGTCAATCGCGGCGCAGGCGGCTGAGGCCAGGCCGGGCATGGTTTTCAGCACCACAATGTTCTGGGCCACGTCAAAGGAGGTGACCCCCTCCTTGAAAATGGTGCGCAGCCGTCCGGCAAAATTCAGGGAGGCTTTTCGCTCCGAAACCGCATAGCGGTATGTCCCGTAGCTGGTCAGTTCCTTGATGAGATGCAGCTCCTTGATGTCCCGGGAAATGGTGGCCTGGGTGGACTGCACCCCCCTGGCCTTCAGCTCCGTGAGAAGCTGGTCCTGTGTGTCAATGTCCTGTTCCTCTATGATACGAAGAATCTCCTGCTGCCGCTTTGCTTTCATGCCTTTATACACCACCCAACTTATGATTCAGGATTTCGTAAAAGGTGCGGCCGGTCACCCGCACCAGCTGCGTTTTGGACTTGGACTCCCGGATCTCCACCACATCGCCGCCGTTCAGACGGAATGCCTTTCCGCCGTCCACCGACAAATAGGTGGTCTTGCGCACCATGCGTCCCAGCTTCACCGACACCGTCCGGCCCCGGCTCAATACAAAGGAACGGGCAGACAGGGCGTGGGGGCAGATGGGCGTAACAATGATATTCTCCGCCGTCGGCTCCACGATAGGGCCTCCGGCGGACATGGAGTAGGCGGTAGATCCGGTGGGCGTACTAATCAGAACGCCGTCCGCCGAAAAGCTGGAGATAAGCACCTTGTCGCCGTAAACCTCCAAATCCACCACCCGGGCCACGGCGCCCTTGGTCACCGCGGCATCGTTCAGGGCCAAATCGCTGTAAAGCGTCTTTCCTTCCCGGCGCACCGTTACATCCAGCATCATGCGCGCTTCAATGGTATACTTCCCCGCCGCCAGCCGGGCAAGCATGGACAGCTCACTCTGCTCCAGCTCCGCCATAAAGCCCACACTGCCCAAATTCACACCCAGGACCGGCACATGACAGGCGTTGGCATCCTTTGCCGCGTGAAGGATGGTGCCGTCACCGCCGAAGCAGATCAGCATGTCGGCCCCCTTCAGCTCCTCCTGAGTATTGCGGAAGTGGATGTGCTTGGGCAGCTCCGGAGTATTCCCCTCCACCTGAAAGGGCAGGCACATTACCGTCTCCACGCCTACATTCCGCAGAATCTTTTCCGCCGCCTGGGCGGCCTTCAGCCCTCGGTCCCGATAGGGATTGGGACTCAACACAACCTTCATGGAGCAAATCCCTCCAGCTTCTGGTGGGACTGCTCCACCAGAGCGGTCAAATCTCCCGCCCAGGTGGTCTCGGCTCCCGCCTGCAAATGTCCCAGATATTCAATATTGCCCTCCGGGCCGCGAATTGGTGAAAAGGTAATATCCTTTACACCAAATCCAGACTCCCGGGCGTGGTCCAGAAAATGCTCCAGCACCTCCAGGTGCACGGCGGGCTCCCGCACCACGCCCTTCTTCCCCACCTTTTCCCGACCGGCTTCAAACTGCGGCTTTACCAGGCACACCACCTGCCCATTCTCCTTCAGAACCCCCCGCAGCGCCGGCAAAATCAGCTTCAAAGAAATAAAAGACACATCCACACTGGCAAAATCCAGCGCCTCTGGGATCTGCTCACGGGTGAGGTAGCGGGCGTTAGTCCGCTCCAGGCACACCACACGGTCATCGCTGCGCAGGCTCCAGGCCAGCTGGCCGTAGCCCACATCCACCGCATATACCTTTTTGGCTCCGTTCTGCAGCATACAGTCGGTAAAGCCGCCGGTAGATGCGCCGATATCACCGCAGACCGCCCCCTGCAAATCAATCCCAGAAAAGACCCGCATGGCCTTCTCCAGCTTCAGGCCGCCCCGGCTCACATAGGCCAGGCCCTGACCCCGGAGCTGAATATCCGCTTCCTCCGGCAGCTGGGTACCCGCCTTATCCACCTTCTGCTCCCCCACATAGACCTGTCCGCTCATAATGATGGCCTGGGCCTTCTGGCGGCTCTCGGCGAACCCCCGCTCCACCAGCAGAACGTCCAGCCGTTTCTTATTGCTCGCCATGGCCGCAGACCTCCAGTGCCTTGTGGTATAGGCTCTCTCCATCCAGGCCGCACAGCTGCCGCAGCTGCGCCACCGTACCGTGGGTTACCAGCCCCGGTCCCAAATCCACCAGCGCCATGCCCCGCAGCACAACCCCCTGCTCCAGCAGGGCGGAGGTCAGCCGCTGGCCCACGCCGCCGGCCCGGGCCGTTTCCTCCGCGCACAGCAGGCGGCACGTCTTCTTCAATGACGCCAGGATAGGCTGCACGTCAATCGGTGTAATGGTATTCAACTTCACAACCTCAGCCTGGATTCCTCGCTGCGCCAGACGCTCCGCACAGTCCAGAAGCTGGTTGATGGTCACGCCGAAGCCCACCAGCGTAATGTCGCCGCCCGCCCGAATCACGCAGGTTTTGTCGGCGGCGGTATCCTCCTGAAAGGCTCCCTCACCCCCTTTGGGATAGCGGATGGCCACCGGCCCATCCAGTTGGAGGAGCGCATGGCGCAGCATGGTCCGCAGTTCCCGGAAATTGGAGGGGCACAAAACCGTCATACCGGGTACCGTGTCCAGGAAGGCAGTGTCAAACACGCCGTGGTGGGTTTCCCCGTCCTCACCCACCAGGCCGGCCCTGTCCACCGCCAGAACCACATGGAGGCGCTGGAGGGATACATCGTGGATGAGCATATCGTAGGCACGCTGGAGGAAGGTGGAGTAGACCGCAAACACCGGCTTCATTCCCTGCTTGGCCATACCGGCGGCCATGGTTACCGCGTGACCTTCCGCAATTCCCACGTCAAAAAACCGCTGAGGGAAACGCTGGGCAAATTCATCCAGTCCTGTCCCCCCCTGCATGGCCGCGGTAATGGCACATATCGTAGGGTCCGCCTCCGCCAGTTCACACATGGCCCGGCCGAACTCCGCGGAGAAGTTGGTGTCAGACCCATGGAGCAGCTCCCCTGTCTCCACGCAGAAGCGTCCCACACCATGGAATTTGTCCGGGTTGCGCTCCGCAGGGGCATAGCCCTTTCCCTTTATCGTTCTGACATGGAGCAAAACCGGTCCTTTCAGCTCCTTGGCATAGCTCAGCAGCCGGGTCAGGCGCTTCACATCGTGGCCGTCCACCGGGCCCAGATAGGTGAAACCCATGTCCTCAAACAGGCTGCAAGGAAGAAGGGTCTCCTTGATGGCGGTTTTTACCTTGTGGGTAACATTATAGACATGTCCCCCAAGGGGCAGTACGTTCATGGCCTTCCGGTAGCCCTTCTTGAAGCGCAGATACTGGGGCTTCAGCCGCTGCCGGGCCAGATGGTCCGCCACACCGCCCACGCTCTTGGTAATGGACATGCCGTTGTCGTTGAGAATGACAATCAGGGGTTCCCCGCTGTCTCCGGCGTCGGACAGGCCCTCATAGGACAGACCGCCCGACAGAGCCCCGTCTCCAATCAGTGCCAATACGTGGTATTTCTTCTTCTGTAAAGTCCTTGCCCTTGCCATTCCAATGGCTACGGAAACCGAATTGGAGGCGTGACCGACCACAAAGGCGTCGCAGTCACTCTCCGAAGGCTTGGGGAATCCGGCAATTCCGCCCAGAGTGCGCAGCGTCTCCATGGCGGCGTTGCGTCCGGTAAGAATTTTATGGGCATAGCACTGATGCCCCACATCAAACACCAGGCGGTCCTGCGCTGTGCGGAACACCCGGTGGATGGCCACAATCAGCTCCACCGCACCCAGGCTGGAGGCCAGATGGCCGCCAGTGCGGGACACGGTATCAATCAGCCTGGCCCGCAGCAGCTCACATAGCGCCGCCGCCTCGCTGTCGCTCAGGCTGCTCAAATCGTCGGAAATATAATCCAGATTCAGAATGGATAACACCTCCCGGCCCACCTTGGGCCGACTCTTTTCTCTCAGGAGTGGGACCAGGCACCCAGCAGGCCCACCGCCACACCCAGCAGGCCGCCCATCAGTACCTGGAAGGGCGTGTGGCCCAGCAGTTCCTTCAGCTCCTTGCCAAAAATGGCGGGCTTCATTTCCGTCCAATGCTCCATAATATAATTCAGGATTTTGGCCTGTTCCCCCGCCGCTTTGCGCACATTTGCCGCGTCATACATCACCACAATGGCCACCACCGCGGAGATGGTAAACACCGGGGAAGTCCAGCCGTACATGTAGCCCATGGAGGCGGCGCAGGCACAGACAAAGGCGGAATGGGAACTGGGCATTCCGCCGCTGGACAGAATATGGCGCCAGTCCAGCTTCCGCTTGGTAATCAGGGTAATGACAAACTTGATGACCTGCGCAATGGCCCAGGCCAGAATGGACAGGTTCAGCATCAAGTTTCCCGTAAAGAAATCCACTACATTGCGCATACCATCCTCATTTCTCACGTCCGGCCAGAGACTGGGCCAGCCAGCGCAGCCCGTCCCCTTCAGCACCAAAGCAGGACAGGGCATCCACCGCCTCCCCGGTCAGCTTGTCCACCAGCTCCCGGCAGGCGTCCAGCCCCTTCAGGGTTACAAAGGTATTCTTTTCACTTTTGGCGTCGGAGCCCACCGGCTTGCCCAGCGTGGCCTCATCCCCCACCACATCCAGAATATCATCCTGAATCTGGAACGCCAGACCCAGCCGTCCGGCATAGCGGCACACCGCCTGCCGCTGTTCAGCGCTGCCGCCTGCCAGGGCACAGCCCATCTCGGCGGCGGCCACAATCAGCGCCCCGGTTTTGAGACGCTGGAGCTCCTCCACCTCGTGAATGCACAGGGAGTGCCCCTCCCCGGCCATGTCCAGAACTTGGCCGCCCACCATGCCCCGGCCGCCGGCGGCCCGGGCCAGCACGCCGGCGGCATCCAGCACTCGCTCCGAAGGCAGGGAGACCGACGGATCCAGCATGCACTCAAAGGCCGCGGTGAGCAGCGCGTCCCCCGCCAGCACCGCGGTGGCCTCACCATACACCTTGTGGTTGGTGGGCCGCCCCCGGCGAAGATCATCGTCATCCATACAGGGCAAATCGTCGTGAATCAAGGAATAGGTGTGAATCATCTCGATGGCGCCCGCAAAGGGCAGCGCCGTCTCCGGATCACCGCCGCAGATGCGGCAGGTCTCCAGCAGAAGCACCGGGCGAATCCGCTTCCCCCCGGCCATCAGACTGTAATACATGGCGTCATAGAGATCGCCCCGGGGCTCCCGCTCCCGGAAGCAGTCCCGCAGCCACTCCTCCACCCGGAGGCGGTGGGCATCCAGCTGCTGCATTTCCCCGCTCATGCCTGCTCCTCCTCTGTAAAGGGAATTTCCTGCACAGTATCTTCCGGACCGGCCAACAGCTTGACCACCTTCTGCTCCGCCTTCTCCAGCTGGGCGGAGCACTGATGAATCAGACGGGTCCCCTCCTCAAACAGCGTGAGGGCATCCTCCAGGGGTGCCTCTCCCCGTTCCAGCTGGCGGACAATCTCCTCCAGCCGCTCCATTGCCTGTTCAAAAGTCATTTTCTTCTCAGCCATTTCCGCTCAATCCTCTCTTATGTCTGCTCCTGGACCTGGCAGGGAATCTCACCATCCGTCACCCGCAGGGAAAGGATGTCTCCGGGCGCGGCGTCCGCCACCCTGCGCACAATACCCCCGTCCGTCCGGCGGGCAATGGCATAGCCCCGGCCCAGCACTTTCAGCGGGCTCATGGCATCCAGCCCGGCGGACAGGCGGGCAAAGCGCTCCCGTTCCCGTCCGGCGGACGCGGAAAGCCCCTGGGCCAGCCGCTGCCGGCAATAGTCCAGCTGCTGCTGGCGGTCCGCCACATAGCTGATGGGGTCCTGAAGCACCCGGCACCGGGATATCTGCTCCATCTGCTTTCTGGCCCGCTCCAGCCGGCGGCTCATGGCCTGCTCCAGCCGCCGCCCCAGGTGGGAGAGGCCGTCCAGAATCTGATTCTGGTCCGGCACCGCCCGCTCCGCGCCGTTGGAGGGGGTGGACGCCCGCACATCCGCCACAAAGTCGGCGATGGTCACGTCAGGCTCATGGCCCACAGCGGAAATCACGGGGATTTCCGAAGCATAAATGGCCCGGGCCACCGACTCCTCGTTAAAGGCCCATAGGTCCTCCATGGAGCCGCCGCCCCGGCCGGTGATAATCAAATCCGCCCCGTGCAGGCGGTTGATGCGGGCAAAAGCGGCACAGATTTCTCCGGCGGCCTCCTCTCCCTGGACCCGGACCGGCAGTACCGCCACCTCCGCCAGGGGCCAGCGGGCCCCCAGAATCCGGATCATGTCCCGCACCGCGTCTCCCTCGGGCGAGGTAATCAGGGCAATGCGCCGGGGATATCTGGGCAGGGGCCGCTTGCGGTCGGAGTCAAGCAATCCCTCCCGATACAGCTTCTCCTTCATTTGCTCAAAGGCCAGGTGGAGCGCGCCCACCCCTTCCGGGGTCAGGCGCAAGCAATAGAGCTGATACTGACCGTCCCGCAAAAACACCGACACCCGGCCATAGGCGATGACCTTCATGCCGTTCTGGGGGCGGAAGCGCAGCTTCTCCGCCTCCCAGCGGTACATGATACAGCGAATCACGCCGCCGGAATCCTTGAGGGAAAAATAGTGATGGCCGGAGGAGTGCGCCTTATAGTTGGATATTTCACCCTGCACATAAAGGCCGGCCAAACTGCGGTCCTGCTCCAGCAGGGCCTTGAGGTACTGATTCAGCTGTGTAACGGAGTAGATCGGCGCATGCTTCACGCCTCCAGCCCCCTTTCTTTCAGCCGGTGGGCCAGAATGGCCACCCCCATGGCATTGTCCGCCGCGTAGCACGGTTGGGCAAACACCGCCCCGCAGGCCTGTGTCAGCACCGCCCGCAGGCGGCGGTTGGAGGCCACCCCGCCGGAGCACAGCACCGGCAGGCCGGGATGCCGCTCCAGAGCGGCCAGGGTGGTCCGCCGCACGGCATCCGCCACCGTCTCCAGCACAAACCCGCAGATGGAGCCGGGCTCCTCTCCCTCCTCCGCCATGGCCCGCATTTTGTTTTCCATACCGGACAAGGAAAATGTAAGGTCATTTAGCTTTACGGAAAATTTCCGGCCGGTATGGCCCTCCGCCAGGCCATCCACTGCCTTGCCCGCGGGAAACTGCAGCCCAAGCCGCACCCCCGTGCGGTCAATCAGCTGCCCGGCTGAGATATCGCTGGTGCCGCCGATGCGCCGGGCTGACACGTTGGCCCCCTCCGGCTCCACGTACAGCAGCTCGGTGGTGCCGCCGGACAGATGCCAGGCCAGCATGGGCCGGTCCAGCAGGTCCAGCCGGCCTGCCGACCA
>CALWOL010000175.1 GCA_944383135.1 uncultured Flavonifractor sp. | reverse complement strand
TGCGGATGCCGGCCTTCACCGCCTCGGCGATCTTGTCCAGGTTCATGTGGCCGGGGACGATCTCGTTCTGGGAGCAGACCACGCCGATGAGGGGCCGCTCCAGCTCCTCCTTGGTGTAGCCCAGGGCGTAAAAGAGGGAACGGTTGGGGGCGCGCTCCACCCCTTTGGTCACGTTGTCGCTGCGCATGAAAAATTCCTCCTCCATGTTGTATTATCACACTTGCATTGTCTGACAATATATTATAAGATAGGGGTGCGAATGTCAAGAGGAAAAGGAGGCGGGGGCATGGAGAAAAAGAGCCTGGCCCAGCAGACGGCGGAGGGGCTGTATGCCCGGATCGTGGCGGAGGGACGGCCCGGGCCGGGGGAGAAGCTGCCCAACGAGTTGGAGCTCTCCCAGGAGCTTGGGGTGAGCCGGACCACGCTGCGGGAGGCCATCCGGTCCCTGGTGACCCAGGGGGTGCTGGAGGTCCGGCGGGGGAAGGGCACCTTCGTGTCGGAGCAGGTGGGAGAGATCGAGGACTTCGGCTTCGGTGGTCTGGAGCGGGTGAAGGGCCAGCTCCGGGATCTCTTCGAGCTGCGGAGCATCTTCGAGCCCCAGGCGGCCAGGCTGGCCTGCCTCCGGGCCACGGAGGAGGAGCTCGCCGACATTTTGGAAAAGGGGGCGGCGGTGGCGGCCTGCATCCGGGCCGGGCAGGACCGGGTGGAGGCCGACGGGGCCTTCCACGCCGCCATCGTCCGGGCCACCCACAACGAGTTCATGGTGCGGCTGCTGCCCCTCATCCACCGGGCGGTCTACACGGCGGTGGGGACAGGGGAGCACGGCGAGCAGCTGGCGGCGGACACCCTCCGGGACCACGCCCTGCTGCTGGAGTTTTTCCACCGCCGGGACGGGGCGGGGGCCGAGCACGCCATGGCCATCCACATGCGCCACGCGATGGACGGGATGGGGCTGGAGCTCTGACAAGCTGCCATATATGCGCAAAAAAGCCGCCTGATGGCGGCTTTTTTGTACATGTACGGCAGGCGAACGAGGTCACTCCAGGTCATCATGGCGCTGGGTGGAGATCCCGGTGGCCAGAAAGGCATCCACGATGGCATCGATACGCATGAAACAGGTGGGATCGTCTATGCTCTGGTCATCCAGGATCTCTTTGATCTGACTGATCAGAGAGATCGCCGCGCTCTCTGCCATGATCGCGAGTTCACCTTCCATCAAGGTATCCAGGAACATGATCGCACATTCGCCTATGGCGCTTGCACAGAGCTGTTTTGCGGTCCATTCATCCATGCCGATCACCTCAAATCTATTATAGGTCAAAATCACCCTATTTTCAATAGGTCAATTTGCCATACTCAGCTTGGGTGATGACCATGTCAAGACTGAGACAACTGCGTAAGGAACTGGGGTATTCTCAGGTGAAGCTCCAGATGCTCACCGGGATCGACCAGAGTGACTACTCCAAGATCGAGAACGGAAAACGGAACATGTCCTTTGAACAGTGTAAACGGCTGGCGGTGGCATTAAAGACCAGCATGGACTATCTGGCGGGCCTGACCGATGAGCCTGCACCCTATCCGCCCGCCCGGCGGGGGTGATATTATGTATAAAAACCGAGGGCCGAAAGGCAGGTGCAATCTGTGCGGTGAGCAAGTGGCGCGGCTTCGCAAAGGAATGGCACCCAAGGTGTCACAGCGGGGGCTGGCCGATCTGCTTCAGCTGGCAGGAATGGACGTGGATAAAAATGCCGTTCAGCGGATTGAGTGTGGAAAACGGTTTGTAACAGATATAGAGCTGAAAGTCCTTGCCCAGGTGCTGGGCGTCACTGTGGATGAACTGCTGAAGTGAATCGGGCGGCCACGGGGCTCAGCCCCATCCGGTGACGAAGCGGGCGGGTCCGCGCTCTGCGCGGACCCGCCCTTTTTTGTGGACGGAACCCCTTGCGCCCCAGGGACTCTACCGCTGGTCGGTTGACGGGCGGCCACCCTCCGGCTAGGATGGGAGGAAAGGAGGGACCTCGGATATGCACGAGATCGACAAGGAGCGCTTCGGCGCTTTTCTGGCCCGGCTGCGGAAGGAGCAGGGCATGACCCAGCGGGAGCTGGCCGACCGGCTCCATGTGTCGGACAAGGCGGTGAGCAAGTGGGAGCGGGGGCTGAGCCTCCCGGACGTTTCCCTGCTCATCCCCCTGGCCGACTGCCTGGGAGTGAGCGTCACCGAGCTGCTCCGGGGGGAGCGCACCCACCGGGAGGAGCTGCCGGTGGCAGAGGTGGAGGCCCTGGTGAGCGCCTCCCTGGGCCTCACCGGGGCGGAGCAGCAGACGGCGCACCGGCGGCGGTGGCGGCTGGCCTTTGGGTTCTGCGTCCTGGCCGGGCTGGCCCAGACCGTTGCCCTGCTGACCGTGGGGGGCTTTGGCTGGGCGGCGCTGGCGGACAACGTGGTTCTGGTGGAACTGCTGTGCCTGATCTTCGGAGCCTGGCTGTGCTTCGGCGTGCGGGAGCGCCTGCCTGCCTACTACGACCAGAACAGGATCAGCGCCTACAGCCAGGGTCCCTTTCGGATGAATCTGCCTGGGGTGCGGCTGAATAACAGCAACTGGCCCCACATCCTCAACGCCATGCGGGGCTGGCTGATGGGGGTCATGGCCCTGTTTCCCACCCTCTGGTGGGGCGTCCATGTGCTCTGTCCGACGCCCCCGGAGGAGGTAGAGCTGGCGCTGACCCTGGTCTCTGTTCTGGGGGTACTGGCCGCCGCCATGGCGGCGGGAAAGCGGTACGAGTGACGGCGCAGAGCGCCCCGCAATCCGACAGAACCTCTTGCCTCCGGAGCTAAATACCGCTATAATGAGGCCATCCCCCGCAGAATATGTCGATCGATAGAGGAGGATCTGTGAAAATGGCCTATTGCAGAAAGTGCGG
>CALWOL010000174.1 GCA_944383135.1 uncultured Flavonifractor sp. | reverse complement strand
CCCAACCTGTCCACCGCCATCTACGGCGGCGCCGATCTCTTCCTCATGCCCTCCATCTCCGAGCCCTGCGGCCTGAGCCAGATGATTGCCATGCGCTACGGCACCGTTCCCGTGGTACGGGAGACCGGCGGCCTGCGGGACTCCGTGGTCCCCTACAACAAGTTTACCGGAGAGGGCACCGGCTTCTCCTTCGCCAACATCAACGCCCGGGAAATGACCACGGTGCTGGCCGAGGCGGTGGAGCTGTACCACAGCGATAAAAAAGCCTGGAAGGGCATCCAGAAAAACGGCATGACCACCGACTTCTCCTGGGACAAGTCGGCCCAGGAATACTGCCAGATTTACGGCTGGGTTACCGGCAAGTAAGCGCCGGCGGGGTTGCCCTTGACAAATTCCATAGCTGTGTGATAAAATTTCGCTCCGCAGGGGGATTTTGCCTCCCTGCGGAGCGCTTTGATGCAATCCTACTGAACAGGAGATGTCTGCGTTGCACAATTATACCAAAAAAGAGCTGATGAACCTCATTACCGGCAAGCTGCGCCGCAATTTCGGCCGGGACGTGGAGGAAGCCACCAGCCTGCACATGTTTAAGGCCTGCGCCATGGTGCTGCGGGATATTATGTCCGAGCGGCAGATGAAAACCGCCGACAAGGTGGTGGAGGGCCACCAGCGGCAGGTCCACTACCTGTCCCTGGAGTTCCTCATGGGCCGCTCCCTGATGAAAAACGCCTATAACCTGGGCGTGCTGGAGCAGCTGAAGGGGGCCATTGAGGCCCTGGGCTTCTCCGCTCCCGATCTGTTTGAGGCCGAGCCGGACGCCGGTCTGGGCAACGGCGGCCTGGGCCGTCTGGCCGCCTGCTACCTGGACTCCATGACCACTCTGGAGATTCCCGCCACCGGCTACTCCATCTGCTACGAGCTGGGTATCTTCAAGCAGAAGATCGTGGACGGCCAGCAGGTGGAGCTGCCCGACAACTGGCTGGGCCTGGGCGACGCCTGGCTCATTCCCAAGATGGACGAGGTGGAGGAGGTCCACTTCGGCGGCAAGGTGGAGGACGAGTGGGATAACCAGGGCCGCCACCGGATCAAGTACACCGGCTATGACACGGTGCTGGCGGTGCCCAAGGACATGGAGATTTCCGGCTACCACACCGAGCACGGCAACCTTCTCCGCCTGTGGGACGCCAAGAGCCCCACGCCGGTGGATATGAATCTCTTCTCCTCCGGCCAGTATCTGCGGGCGGTGGAGCAGCAGGCCATGGCCGAGTCCATCTCCAAGGTGCTCTACCCCGAGGATAACCATTACGAGGGCAAGTCTCTCCGGCTCAAGCAGCAGTATTTCTTCGTCTCCGCCACCATCCAGTCCATTGTGCGCAAGCACCGGGCGGAGTACGGCACCCTGCGCAACTTCCACCTGAAGCACGTCATTCAGATTAACGACACCCACCCCACCCTGGCCATTCCCGAGCTGATGCGCATCCTGCTGGACGAGGAGGGCTACGGCTGGGAGGAGGCCTGGTATATCACCACCCACACCATCGCCTACACCAACCACACCGTCATGGCGGAGGCCCTGGAGCGCTGGCCCCAGCAGCTCATCGAATCCCTGCTGCCCCGCATCTGGCAGATTCTCATTGAGATCTCCAACCGCTATCAGCAGGCCCTCACCGACTACTTCCACGGCGATCTGTCCAAGGTGGCCCCCATGGCCATTATCTGGGGAGGCGAGGTGCGCATGGCCAACCTGTGCGTGTGCGCCTGCTTCAAGGTCAACGGCGTGTCCGCCCTCCACTCCGACATCCTGAAGAAGGATGTGTTCCACGACGCCTACGTCCGCACCCCCGACAAGTTCACCAACGTCACCAACGGCATTGACCACCGCCGCTGGCTGGCGGAGAGCAATCCCAAGCTGGACGCCCTGATTCAGGAGTGCTGCGGCAAGGACAAATACCTGCTCCAGCCCGAGGCGCTGAAGGGTCTGGAGAAGTTCCAGGACGACGCCGGCGTGCTCACCCGCCTGGGGGAGATCAAGGCGGAGAACAAGAAGGCCTTCGCCGCCTGGGTCCAGCGGGAGAGCGGCATTGTGCTCAACACCGACGCCATGTTCGACGTGCAGGTGAAGCGGCTGCACGAGTACAAGCGGCAGCTGCTGAATGTGCTGCACATCATCTACCTGTATCAGCACCTGAAAAACGACGCCCACTTTGACTTCGCCCCCCGCACCTACCTCTTCGGCGCCAAGGCGGCCCCCGGCTACGCCGTGGCCAAGCGGATCATCCGGCTCATCAATTCCGTGTCCCAGATGATTGAAAAGGACCCCATCTGCAAGGATAGGCTCCAGGTGGTCTTTTTGGAGAACTACCGGGTGAGCCTGGCGGAGAAGCTGATGCCCGCCAGCGAGCTCTCCGAGCAGATTTCCACCGCCGGCAAGGAGGCCAGCGGCACCGGCAACATGAAGTTTATGATGAACGGCGCGGTGACCATCGGCACCCTGGAGGGCGCCAATGTGGAGATGCACCAGGTGCTGGGAGACGAGAACATCTTCCTCTTCGGCCTGAAGGCCCACGAGGTGGCCGAGCTGAAGCAGAAGGGCTACAAGTCCTACGAGTACTATGTCCACAACCCCGATCTGAGGGCCGTGGTGGACCAGCTCAACGTGGGCTTCGGCGACGGCGTGGCCTATGACGACATCGCCCGCCGGCTGCTCTTCGGCGACGGCGGCGCCGCCGACGAGTACCTGCTGCTGGCCGACTTTGAGAGCTACCGGGACGCCCACGTCCGGGCGGGCCGGGCCTATCAGGATGCCAAGGCGTGGAACAAGATGTCCCTGCTGAACATCGCCCGGTCCGGCATCTTTGCCGCCGACCGCTCCATTGCCGACTATGCCCGGGACATCTGGAACGTCCCCGTCCGGGAAATCAAGTAAACAGCACCCATACCGCGGGCGGCTTGCAAAAGCCGCCCGCTTTTTTTATCCGCTCCGCAATCATTTTCCCCATTCCGGCGCTTTCTTGACAGAAGGGAGTGAATGGTATGCCCAGTCTCAACGGAACCCCTCTCTCCTGCGAGGAGATTCTGGAGCGCTACGGCCCCCTGGTCTACCGCATGGCCATCCAGGGTACCGGCAGCGTGGCCGACGGGGAGGACGTGGCCCAGGAGGTCTTTGTCAGCCTCATCCGCGGCGATCCCGCCTTTACCGACGACACCCACCTGAGAGCCTGGCTCATCCGGGCCACCGCCAACCGCTGCAAGAGCTGGGGCCGTTCCCCCTGGCGGAAGCGCACCGTCCCCCTGGATGAGTTCCGGGACGCCGCCCCGCCGCCCTCCGGCGGCTCCGGCGTGCTGGAGGCGGTGGCGGCTCTCCCACCCAAATACCGCTGGCCGGTATACCTCCACTACATTGAGGGGTACACCGCCGGCGAAATCGGCCAGCTGCTGGGCTGCCCCCGGAACACGGTGCTCTCCCGGCTGAGCCGTGCCAGAGAGAAGCTGAAGGACGCGCTGAAGGAGGAGTGGACATGAACAGCGAGCAGCGCTATCGCAGTACCCTGAGGGGGATGGCCCCCTCCCCCGCCTGGCAGAAGGAGACGCTGGAGGCCATGCAGGCGGCCCAGGCCCGGCGGAAGCGGCCCTCCCTCCGCCGGCCCCTCACCTTTGCCGCCGCGGCGGCGGTGCTGGTTCTGGGCGTTACCGGCGGCGTCTGGTGGTCCAGCCGGATGGAGACGGACCCCAACGGTCCCGGCGTGGCCCAGACCCCGGACCCGGCCGTCACCCCCACCTCCGCCGCCGAATCCCCGGAGGTGTGGAATGAGAGCTTTGCCCTGGTCACCGATCCCAGCCAGCTGATGGGGAAAAATCCCACCGCCGGGCGGCTGGAGGAGCTGACTGAGCTGCCGGTGTATGAGAATCCCGCGATCCCATCCAGCCCGGAAGCGGAGGAGCTCATGCACACCCTGGCACAGTCCATTGCCCAGTCCCTGGGCCTGACCGCCGGTTCCTATATCTTTGAGTCCGGGACGGACAATCGTCCCTGGCTGACCATGGACTGTGCCGACGGCACCCAGATCGTTCTCCACGGACTAAATCACCGGCGCATCTATTCCGGCTCTGATTCGGAGGCCCTCTGGGCCAGGCTGTGTGAATCGGTGCGGAACGCTTCCGAAGGCTTCACAGTGGAGGAGGAAATCCTGGAGGAATACAACTTTGACGGTACGCCTCACACCGTCCGCTCCGTCTTTGCTACCCATCCGGACGTTGACCTTGAAATGCAGCTGTATTTCTACTCCTTCTTCAACCGCTACACCCTGGAGGGGGGCAACATCTATCAGGCCGCCACCTCCACCGCCCTGCAGGCTCCTCCGGGCGAGCTGGTCTATCCCCTCCGCTCGGAAGAGGACGCCCTGGCCTGCTTCCGCTCCGGGGACTACTGGGGGGCGCACTACACCTCCCATCCGGAGCAGGCGGAGATCCTCCAGGTCACCATTGAGTACGACACCACCGAGGGCCAGCCCTATTTCCAGCCGGTGTACCGTATCCTCTACACCCAGGACTACTGGGATGAGGTCATTGCCGACTGGATGTTCGACGGGGTGGACCCCAGCCCCTATATGGGGGTGGGCATCGCCTATGTCCCCGCCATCGAGCCGGAGTATCAGGACGAGGTGCCCTATCAGCGGTACTTCAACGACGGTCTGGCCCACCACACCCCGGAGGATTTGCCCTGACGGGCACAGAAAGAGCGCCGCGGAACACAGTTCCGCGGCGCTCTGCGCTTTCGCGTTTACCGGGCCACTATCACCCGGATGCGCCCGCCGGCGCTCTCCTCCTTGTCGTACCAGCCGGTGAGGGTATAGTCACCGCTCTGGATGCGGGAGAGGGTGGTAAGCTGATATTCCCCGTTCACCACCACATAGCAGGCCACGGTCTCGGAGAGGGTGTATTCCCGGTTGTCGCTGCCGGTGGCCGTACTTGTACTGATGCCGGTGAGACTGCGCTGCTCCAGATTCACCAACCGCTCGATATTGGTGTCGCTGTCCATTTTCACCTGGCAGGGGCCCACCTTCAGGTTGTATACCGTGTTGGAGGAGCCGAATACCTGCTCCTGTCCGCCCAGCAGGTAGGTGTAGGAGGAGCTGGTCACAAAGCTGCCGCCGGGGATGGAGACATCCACCTCGTTCACCTCGGTGAGAATGCCGTACTGGTGCAGGTCCCCGGTGACGTCGTTGAGAATCAGGCGGCTGATTTCCCCCCGGGCGTTCAGAACATAGTACCGCACCATGTCGCCGGTAAAGCTCACATTGGCCAGCCGCTGGGGATAGATACGGATGGGGGTGCGCTCCTCATAGGTGTCGATGATCTGCACATCCTCCGCCAGGGGGTAGCTGCCCAGCTTGGTGCCGTCGCTGTTCATCTTGCCGGTGAGCCGGGTCTCGGCCAGGGGGGTGACGGAGCCCGTTCCGCCGGTCTCCACCCGGGCCAGATCCCCCACGTCCAGATTCTTGTTTGTGGTCTGATAGCGGTAGCTTCCGCCGTCGGTGGCCGCCACCGTCACGGTGCGGGCGGTGTAGGTGCCCCCCTTGCCGTCACTGTAAGTAGTATTCTCCGCCTTGGTGACCACGCCGTAGAGCACGGTATCCATGTTCTGGCTGTCGGCCACCGCCGCCACGCCGCCGGAGCGGCCCAGCAGGAGGGTCACGGTGTCGCCAAGCTGCCAGCCCCCCAAATCGGACAGGGCGTAGGCGGCGCCGGTGGTCTCAATGGCGTAGGTCTTGCCCGCCACGGTGACCGAGGTGGGGGCGGTGATGGAGGGCGAGGCCGCCTCATAGGTGCCGGTGACCTTATCGCTGTACGCCCACACGGTGCGCATGGACGCCGACCAATACACCACGTCCTGGAGCTGGACGGCGTCCAGGCTGGCGGTCTTGCCGTCCCGGTAGACCTTGGCGGTGGAGGAGGCGAAGGGGAGCTGGCTCTGCCAGCCGGCAGACGCCACCACCGGACCGTCCATGGCGGAGTTGATGAGGGCCACCCGGTCCAGCTCCCCGGAGGCATTCACCAGGTTCAGGGTGGGCTCCAGTACGTTGAGGTAATAGGTGCCCGACTTGTTTTTGGTGAGCAGCAGATTGTAAAAGAGATACATGGCGTCCCGGCGGGTCATGCTGCTGTCCTGGCCCAGGGAGATGCCCGCGTCCAGGTCCAGGGCCCGGTACTGGGCCATCTGCCCGGAAGGCCAGACGCCGGTAAACTCGCTGTCGGCATAGCCCAGCAGGCGGAGGATGACCGTCACGCCCTCCGCCAGGGTGATGGTGCGGTCAGGGTTGAAGTAGCCCCGCAAATCCCCCTGGACCAGGCCCAAATCCACCGCCGCCTTGATGTAAGGCGCGGCCCAGTGGGTCTGGGGCACGTCTGGGTAGGGCTTCACCGCCACCGTGTCCCCCACGGTATCCCGGCTGGTGGAGGCGGCTACCGCCAGCTTGGCAAATTCCGCCCGGGTGAGGGTGCGGTCCAGGGCCAAATCCCCATTCTGGTCGCCCACCATGATGTCCAGGGCGGCCAGCACCTGGGCGGCCTCCTCCTCCGCCGGAACGGCGGCCAGGGCGGCGGGAGCCAGGCCCAGCAGCAGCACCACGGCCAGCAGGCCGGATAGCAGTCGTTGTTTCATCTTTTTTCTCCTTCTCACGGAAATGGAAGCTTGTATCTTTATCATATACCAACCGCAGGTCCAAGGCAAGTCAATCATACCGCAGCGCGTCAATGGGGTTGAGCCGGGCGGCCTTGTTGGCGGGCAGGTAGCCGAAGAGAATCCCGATGCCCACGCTCACCCCGAAGGACACGGCGATGCCGCCGGGGGTGGGAATGGCGGCAAAGCCCTCCGCCCCGCTGACCAGGGCCCCCGCCACCACGGTAAACACGTTGGCCAGCAGGATGCCCAGGGCGATGCCGATGACCCCGCCGATGGCGGAGGTGGTACCCGCCTCGATGATGAACTGGCTGCGGGTATCGCGGCGCTTGGCGCCCAGGGATTTGCGGATGCCGATCTCCCGGGTGCGCTCGGTGACGGACACCAGCATGATATTCATAATGCCGATACCCCCCACCACCAGGGAGATGGCGGCGATGATCACCAGAATGGTCATCAGCACCCCCAGCATGGAGTCCATCATCTCCATCATCTCGGCCATGGTCATCACCATGTAGGCACTCTCATCCTGATAAATGCGGTAGAGCATCCGCTCAATCACGCCCTTGGCGGCGGAGGAGACCTCCTGGCTGGTGCTGGTCACCAGGTAGTTCTGCATACCCATGCCATCCCCCAACTGCTGGGCCAGGCCATAGGCCAGGTAGATGACATCGTCCCCGCTGCCCTCGGTGGAATCGGCCTTTTCCGCCAGGACTCCGATGACGGTGTAGGGGGACCCGCCGATGGTAAGGGTCTGGCCCAGGCCCTTACCCTGGAACATGGCCTGGTTCAGATAGGCGCCGATGACGCACACCTTCTGTTCCCGCTCCACATCCACATAGCTGAGGAAACGGCCCTCCGACACCGACTCGCCGTTGACGGTCTGGTTCCTTTCCCCGTTATAGAAGGTTTCGCTGATGCCGTAGACACTGGTGCGCTCATATTCGTCGGCGCCCTGCCGCACGGCGGCGGAGGCGGAGAGGTAGGGAGAGACAGAGTCCAGATACTGGGGGTACTTCTCCGCCAAAGCGTAGAAGTCGTCGGGCTCCACCTCCCGGCTGGTGCCGGTGGGATAAACCATCACCTGAATCAGGTTGACGCCCACCTGCTCAAACTGGGCGTTCATATACTGCTCCATGCCGTTGCCCAGGGAGACGATGATGATGACCGCCGCCACGCCGATGATGATGCCCAGCATGGTGAGCAGCGCCCGCATTTTGCTGGTCAGCAGGCTCTTGATGGCCATGCGGAAGGACTGGCCCATCTTCATACGCCCACCTCCTCAGTCTCCTCGGGCTGAACCACCGCCTGGGGGTCGTGGGCGTCCCCGTCGTAGATGATTTTCCCGTCCTGGAGGCGGACGATGCGCTTGGCCTTCACGGCGATGGAGTTATCGTGGGTGATCAGCACCACCGTATCGCCCTCGGCGTTGAGCTTTTGCAGAAAGCTCAGCACCTCCCGGCCGGTGCGGGAATCCAGGGCGCCGGTGGGCTCGTCGGCCAGGATAACCGACGGGCTGCCCGCCAGGGCCCGGGCGATGGACACCCGCTGCTGCTGGCCGCCGGAGAGCTGGCTGGGCAGATTCTTGAACTTGTCCGCCAGGCCCACCCGCTCCAGGGCGGCCATGGCCCGCTCCCGCCGCCGGCCGGAGGACAGCCCGGCGTAGAGCAGGGGCAGCTCCACGTTCTCCAGCACATTGAGCTTGGGAATCAGGTTATACTGCTGGAAGATGAAGCCCAGCATCTTGTTGCGGATTTCCGCCTGCTGGTCGTCGTCCATGGTGGACACGTCCACGCCCCCCAGATGATAGGTGCCGGAGGTGGGCACATCCAGGCAGCCGATGATGTTCATGGCGGTGGATTTGCCCGAGCCGGACTGGCCCACGATGGCCACAAACTCCCCCTCGTCCACCGTCAGGGTAACGCCGTCCAGGGCGTGGACCGCCTCGTCCCCCATCTGGTAGATTTTATATACGTCCTTGAGTTCAATGAGATGTCCCATGGCTTACCCCATCTCCGACGCAATCATTTCCATCATGCTGGAGCCCTGGGGGCTGAGGGCCACCACTACTTCGCCCTCCGCCAGACCGTCCACAATCTCGATGTAATTGTCGTCGTTGCGGCCCAGAGTCACCTGGCGCTGCTCGGTGGCGGAGAGGTCGGCGATGGCCCCGTTCTCATCCAGGCAGCCGGGGAGAGCCACCAGCACGGTGTTCCCCCGCTCCACCGCCTCCACCGGCAGAGTGAGCACATTTCCCACCCTCTCCACGATGATTTTGGCGGACACATTCATGCCGGGATAGAGCTCCTCCGGCGCACCGTCCACCTTGACGGTCACGGGATAGCTGGTGTTGCCGTTGACGGTGGTGCCGTTGATGTTCACCTTGTCCACCACCCCGGTGAAGCTCTGCCCGTCCAGGGCGCTGGCGGTAATCTCCACCGGCTGGCCCACCTGAATTTTGCTGATATCCCGCTCGTCAATGCTCATGTCAAAGGTGAGCTCAGAGCGGTCGTAGATGACCGCCGGATAGGTAACGGTGGAGCCGCTGGAGTTCATGCCGTTGATGTTGTCCCCCACATCCAGGTTCTTTTCAATCACCTCGCCGGTGATGGTGGAGGTGATGGTATAGTCCTCCAGCTTATCCTGGGCGTTCTCCAGGGAGAGCCGGGCATTCTCCAGAGCGATGCGGGCATTCTCAATCTGGGTATCCAAATCGGCCTCGGAGATGACGCCGATGACCTGGCCCTCGTACACCCGGTCCCCCTCCTTCACAGAGAGGACGTCCAGATCTCCGGCAGCCTTGGAAACAATTTGGGCGGAGGAGGCGTAGGCAAAGGTCCCGCCGGAGGCGCAGGCCGCCCCGTTGACGCTGGCGGAGCCCTGACTGCTCTCGAACAGCACGCCGGGATTGTCCACCAGAATGGTCACCTGCCGCACCAGAGTGCCGCCGGCTCCCACCTCGTCGGTGGCGGCAATTTCCTCCACGGTACCGGAGATGGTCTCCGCCGTGCCGCTGACGCTGACCACAGCCGCCTGACCCACAAAAAAGCCCTTGGCGTCGGCGGAGTGGAAGGGCACCTTCAGCTTCATGTGGTCCCGGTCCAGCACGTCGGCAATCACAGTGCCCGCGGCAACGCTGTCCCCCTGCTCCACGTACAGCTTGGTGAGGACGCCGGCGTCCTCCGCCTTCACGTTCCGGTCCTTCCGGTTGTCCGCCTGGGTCTCCAGCAGATCATCCAGGGCCAGCTGGGCGGAACGGACGTTGAGCTGGAGCTGTTCAATGCTGCTCTCCAAATCCCGGGCATCAATGCGGAAGAGCACATCGCCCTTCTGGACGGTCTGGCCCTCCTCAAAGGGGGCCTCCAGGATTTCGCCGCTGATCAGGGTGGTAACCTTATAAGCCTGGGCAGGGGCGATGGTGCCGGTGCCCGACACCGAAACCGTCATATCCCGCATCTGCGCCGGATAGGGCAGATAGGCGCTGCTGAGCATCTGCTGGCCCGCCCCCACGCAGCGGGAGAGCAGAAAGGCCAGAAGAGCCGCGATGACCAAAAGGATCACCAGGCGTCTGGGCCATTTGCGCTTTTTCCTGGGCGCCTGGAATTTGGGCGCCTGCTTTTCCGGCTCCGCCGACGGTATCACCGGAGCGGCCGGCTTGGTCTGGGTTGCTTCCATACTGGTTTCTCCTTGTCTGCTTCAAAAATCTCATGGCAGTGGTAATTGTACGCCCGCTGCCGCGGCCCTGTCAACCGGGCAGGCCCGGCCCCGGCGTGCCTTAGCTGTCTTCAGCATAGCAAAATGATTTATAAACCGCCATCAAGGAAGAATTAAAGTTTTCTTAAAATATGTGGTATGCCTGCTCCCGGATGGAAGGAAAAGAAAAATTTTCTTGCCCACAGGTATATCCGCTCTCCGGCCTGTCCACAATAGGCTCGGAGGTGCTAATCAGCATGAAAAAACCGTTTACTCAGCGTTTCGGCGATTTCATAGAGGGGAAAGGCTTCTACATCGTCCTGCTCCTCTGTGTCGCCGCCATCGGCGTATCGGGCTGGTATCTGTTTTCCGCCCTCACCCCGGGCGGGGAGGAGACCGCTGTGGGCGGGCCGGCTCAGATTGCCGTAACCGCCACGCCCAAGGTCACCGCTCCCGCCATGACAGCGGAGCACCCGGTGCCCATGGCCACCCCCGCCGCCACACCCAAGCCCGCGGCTCCCTCAGCGGCCGCTTCCGCACCGGCGGCCACACCGGCCGCCACACCGGCCGCCTCCCCTTCCACCTATCTGTGGCCGGTGCGGGGAGATATTCTCACCGCCTATACCGTGGACGCGCTGGCCTATGACCCCACCATGGCGGACTGGCGGGCCCATACCGGCATTGACATCGCCGCCAGCGCAGGCACCGAGGTGCGGGCGGCGGCGGCAGGCACGGTGGCCTCCGTCACTTCCGACCTGATGATGGGCACCACCGTGGTGGTGGACCACGGCGGCGGTGTCACCACCACTTACGCCAATCTGGCGTCGGTGCCCACCGTGGAGGAGGGTGACGCGGTCTCCTCCGGCGACGTTCTGGGCAGCGTGGGCAACACCGCCATCGCCGAGAGCGCCCTGCCCGACCATCTGCACTTCAGCATGGCTATGGACGGCGCGCCGGTGGACCCGCTCTCCCGTCTGAGCAAATAATTCTTCCTTTCCTCTCTCTCACGGCAAGGGGCGCCCCCAAAAGGGGGCGCCCCTTGCCGTGGTTATCGCCGGGTGATTTTGATGGCCAGAACGGTGCGATCGTCCGCCGCCTCTCCCTGGCCGCCGCCCTCCGTCAGCAGCGTCTGGGCCAGCTCCCTGGGGCTGTCCCCCCGGAAGGCGGAGAGCCTGTCCCGCAGCCATTGATCCCCTTCGCCGCCGGTCACTCCATCGCTGACAAGGACTATCCAGTCCCCCGCCTCCAGCCGGAGCTGGCTCATATCGGGCAGGCCGCCCTCGCCTCCCGCCAGGCCGGCGGGGAGAGCAGTGCCGGTAATCCGGCTGACGCTGCTTCCCTTTTTTATGTAGGTGGGCGCGGCGCCGTACTTGTACACCGCCCCCTCTCCGGTGAACAGATCCACCCGCAGCAAATCCACGGTGGTAAAGCCGATTTCCTCCTCGCCCCGGAGGGCCAGGGCGGCGCTCACCGTCCGCAGGGCGTTTTCCGGCCGCACCCCCGCCCGGAGGAACTGCTCCAGCAGCCGGACCGCCAGGGCGCTCTCCCGCTGTGCCAGGCGGCCGGCGCCCATACCGTCACACAGCAGCACATACAGAGCGCCGTCGTCATGCTTGAACCAGGCCCCGGTATCTCCCGACACAGTCTGGCCCTCCTTGTGCCGGCTGGCCGCTCCCGCCACCGCCATCAGCGGCTCGCTCTGCACCAGCACCAGCCGGTCCCGCCGGTCGCTCTCCGCCACCCGCAGGGGGAAGTTTACCAGGCGGGAGAGCTTTTCCACCCGCTCCTCCTGCCGCAGGGGTGTCAGGCCGGGCCCCTCCAGCTCCAGCCGCAGACGGCCCGCCTCGTCATAATACACCGCCAGCTGACATTCAATGCCCTGAGCGGCAAGATACTGCCGCAGCCGCTTCTCCCGCACCGGGTCCGGAATGAGCTCCGCCCCCAGCTCCGCCGCAGCGGCCCCCAGCACCTGGGCCAGCTCTCCATATTGCCGGCACACCGCTGCCCGGTTCTCCCGCATCCGGCTCTGATACTGCCGGCGGTAGAGCAGAGCGGTTACCTCCTCATTGGCCGCGGCCAGGAACTGGGGAAATTTGACGCAGCGGTTGGAAAAATAGGCGGGAAAGTCTCCCCCCTCCCCTCTGCCCCGCTCCAGCATGGCGGGCAGAGCGTCGTTGAGGGCGTTGAAGGTGGATACATAGTCCCGCTGCCAGCAGGCGGCCTGGAGGGAGCACTGCCGGCACACCCTGTCCGCCGCCCGGTCGAACACGGAGGCGGTGTCACCATCGTTGGGCCGCCCCGGCCGCAGGGTAAGGCGCATGGTCTGGTACAGGCCTTTGAAGGCGGCGGCGGTCTCCTCCAGCCGGAGTCGGACATAGGCCCTGGCCCGCTCTCTGGTGTCCTGCCTGGGCTGCGGCGCCACCAGAACGCCCACCTGCCGCAGAGCCCGCTGGGGCAGCAGCAGGAAGAGTACCGAGGCGGCAAACACCTCATAGAGCAGGGCGATGTAGGTGCCGTCCGACCAGCTCCACAGCACCGCCAGGCCGTTGGACAGCACATAGGCCGCCGCCGACGCCAGCCGTCCCTGCCGGTGGAAAGCCCCCGCCATCACACCGGACAGGGCATAGGCCATGGCGTAAAAGGGCATACCCCCGGCGGCCAGGTCCATTCCCAGGCCCACCGCCACCCCCACGGTGGCGCCGGTACCAATTCCCCCCTGGCTGGCGGTGACCATCACCGCCAGGGCGCCCGCCAGCCGCCCGGCGGACAGCTCCCCCGGCAGCATCAGGCCGGACAGAGTGAGCAGCAGGGTCCCCGCCAGAATGAGCAGGCTCACCGTCTGCCGGGAGGTGAGTCCCTCCTCCTCCCGCTTCTCCGTCCAGGGGGTAAAGGCAATGCGGTAAAAATAGGCCGACGCCCCACAGAGCAGCAGCTCGGTGGCGAAAAACACCAGGCTCTCCCGGCTCCACCCCTGGTCGGACAGATAGACAAAGCCGGTGACGCCGTCCATGGCGGCGGTGGCCAGGGGCATAAACCAGACCCTGCGGTAGGCCTTGACGTCAAAAAAGGCGAAGGCCACGGAAAACACCAGGATACAGGCCGCGGTGTACCGCAGGCCCTCCGGCAGCCCCTGCATGGTGAGATAGCCAAAGCAGGCCCCCAGCAGGGCGCAGAAGCCATCCAGTCCCGAGCCGGAGGCTCCCACCAGCCCCAGGCCAAAGGGGGCATAACCGCCGAAAATCTCCGCCCCCGCCAGCAGAGCGCCCAGCAGGAAGCGGATGATGCACTCCGCCGTCCGCACCAGTGCCGGCGCCCGCAGCACCACCTTCCCCGTCTCCCGGGCCTCCTCCCGCAGCCGGGCCGCCCTGGTTCTCCACTTCTCCTTTGTCGCCATGACTCCTGTCTCCTTTGTGCCGAGCTTGTCCGCCCGGTATATCAGAGACAGTATAATCCATTTTTTGGAAAAATAGCGTCGGAACCGGGAGGCACACGCCTCCCGGTTCCCAGGTTACCGAATGACAATCTCCACATAGGAGGAGGTGGTGGCGTCCAGCACCGCCATGTAGCCGCACCGGAACTCCAGCCAGTCCCCCACCTTGACCTGGCCCCCGCAGTCCTCCACATCCACAATCAGGTGGTCCGAGCTGGCGCCAATCATCAGCGCCCCGGGCAGCACGGGGGTGAGGGCCGCCCAGGCCACATCCTGCTTGCCGGCGGCGCAGATGGCCCGCAGGCGCACCCCCCGGTCCGGATACTCCGGGGTATCCCCCTTGCCGTCCCGGCCGTGCTCCCCGATGGGCACAGAGGGCTTCCGGCGCAGCTCCACCACCTGGGCCTTGAAGCGGAAGGCGTCGTAGTGGCAGCCCGGCAGGAACCGGCTGCCGGTGGTGTCCTCGCCAAAGAGCACCGCCTCCCCCACCCGCAGCTGGTTGATGCCGGCGGGCAGGCGCCCCTCCTCCAGCAGCTTCAGCGTGCAGGAGGAACCGCCGGACAGGGTGGTGATCCGGAAGCCATAGCGCTCCTCCAGGTAGTCCCGCAGCTCCACCAAAATCTGCGTATTCTCCACCGAGGGCAGCACGCTGCCGTAGCATCCCACATTGGTGCCCAGGCCCACCAGCTCCACCCCGGGACAGGCCTTGATCTGGGGGGCGATTTCGTCCAGCTGCTCTTTTCCAAAGACCCCCTCCCGCAAATCGCCCACATCAATCATCAGGATGATGGGATGGACCTTGCCTTGGCGGAGAGCGGCCTGGGACACCGCCCGGATGGTCTCAATCTGGCTTTGCAGGCTCCAGTCCGCCCAGCGGACCACCTCCTCCGCCTCCAAAATGGCGGGGATGCGGATGAGCAGGTATTTCAGGCCGGGAATGGCCTGCTTGGCAGCGATGATGTTTTTCATCCGGCTGTCGGCAAAGGAGGTGATGCCCCCCGCCATGGCCGCCCGGATGACCTCCGGCCGGGCGGAAAAGCCCTTGGTGACAAAGGCCAGCTCCACCCCCCGCTCCTCACAGAGGGCGCGAAGCCTCCGGGCATTTTCCGTCACCTTCCGGGTATCAATCTCCAGAATCGGCGCATACATGACACATTCCCCCATTTTGTCTGGATACCTTCATCATACCTGCTGCCGGAGCTTCTGGCAAGAAAATCTATCCGGGCACTTGACAGCCGCGCCTGTCTGTGTTATTACTGTATATGTCAAGTATATACAGTATGACAGTAAGAGGTGCACCATGGATATTCTTATCAGCAATTCCGGCGGCGTGCCCATTTACGACCAGATCACCCGGCAGATGAAGGGCCTCATCCTCCGGGGGGAGCTGGCCGAGGGGGAGGCCCTTCCCTCCATGCGGCTGCTGGCCAGGGAGCTGCGCATTTCCGTCATTACCACCAAGCGGGCCTATGAGGAGCTGGAGCGGGAGGGGTTCATCACCACCGTGCCGGGGAAGGGGTGCTTTGTGGCTCCCCGGAACCTGGAGCTGGTCCACGAGGAGACCCTCCGCCGGGCGGAGGAGCATCTGTCCCAGGCGGTGGATATCGCCAAAACCGGCGGCATCACCCTGGCCGAGCTCACCGAGACCCTGCAACTTCTGTATGGAGAGGACGAACATGAATAACGCATTGGAGATATCCCATCTCACCAAGGATTACGGTTCCTTCAAGCTGGACGACGTATCCTTCACCGTTCCCGGAGGGACCATCATGGGCCTGATTGGGGAAAACGGGGCAGGCAAATCCACCACCATCAAGTGCATTCTCAATCTGATTCACCGGGACGGGGGCACCATCACCGTCTTTGGCCGGGACACTCTCCGGGAGGAGCGGGCGGTAAAGGCGGATATCGGCGTGGTACTGGACGAGGTACTCTTCCACGACCTGCTCCAGCCCAGGCAGCTGGGTAAAATCCTGTCCAGCCTCTATCCCAACTGGGACAACGGAATTTTTGAGCACTACCGGGAGAAGTTCGGCCTCACCGGAAACAAAACGGTGAAGGAGTTCTCCCGGGGCATGAAAATGAAGCTGGCCATCGCCGCCGCCTTCGCCGCGCGGCCCCGGCTGCTCCTTCTGGACGAGGCCACCTCCGGCCTGGATCCGGTGGTGCGGGACGAGATTCTGGACGAATTTCTGGCATTTATCCAGGACGAGGACCACGCCATCCTCGTCTCCAGCCACATCACCAGCGATTTGGAAAAGGCGGCGGATTACATCACCTATCTCCACAAGGGCAGGGTGGCTCTGTCCGGGGCCAAGGATGAGCTGCTGGACAGCTACGGCAAGCTGGTGTGCGGCAGGGCCGAACTGGAGCGGGTGGACAAGGCCCTGCTGGGAGGCTGCCGAATGAGCCAGTTCGGCTGTGAGGCGCTGGTGAAGGACCGCCGCGCCTTTGCCCGGCGCTATCCGGCCCTGACGGTGGATTCCGTTACGCTGGAGGACATCATGGTCCTCACCGGAAAGGGGGATGCCCAATGAAAGGGTTGCTCTACAAGGACTTCATCCTGCTGCGCAAGCAGCTGACCACCTACCTGGTTTTTCTCATCGTCTACGGCGGGTTCTGCGTCGCCGGGGTCTTTCCCCTCTCCATCCTGGTGGCTCTGGTGGCGGTGCTCGGCCTCACCGTCCCCCTGTCCTCGGTGGCCACCGATGACGCCACCCGCTGGGACCGGTACGCGGTATCCACTCCCATCAGCCGCCGGGGAATTGTGGCGGGCAAATACCTCTTTGCCGTGCTCATCATCCTTCTGAGCGGGGCAATTGTCCTGGCGCTGATGCTCGCCCTCATCGGCACCGGATTGGCCGACGGCTCCATGGGAGAGGCGCTGCTTGCCCTGCCGTCCTGCGCCTTCCTCACCCTGCTGCTCAACGCCGTCACCCTCCCCTTCCTGCTGAAGTACGGGGCGGAAAAGGCCCGGGCCGTCAGCATGGTGCTCTTTGTGAGCATCTTCGGCGGCTCCATTCTGGTGGGTGGTCTGGTCAACCGGGGACTGGAGCTGCCTGCGCTGCCCCATTGGCTTTCCCTGTCCGGGCCGGTCCTGCTGGCGGCGCTCTGTGTGGCGGCCTATCTGGTCTCCTTCGCCATCTCTCTGGAGATCTACAACCGGAAGGAATTCTGAGCCGCCTTGACAGGCCGATTCTTTCGCGGTATGGTGTTAGAAGAAACAGAGAAAGAGGCGGTGGCTATGGAAGTCTCTCCCAATCAAATTCTGAAACTGGCCCCCAACAAGGTGGACTATCTCATCCCCGGCGGGGAGATGATCAACGAATTTCTGGGGGAAGGCCCGGAAGCAAGGGTATGTTCCCAGCTGTGGGTGGCCTCCCTGGTCACCTCCGCCCTCCGCCCCGGCACCACGGTGGGCCTGTCCCGAATCGCCGGTACGGACTGCTTTCTGCGGGACTGCCTGGCGGAGGACCCGGCGGCCTGGCTGGGAGCGGCCCACGCCGGGCGCTGGGGGGCCGACCTGGGCTTTCTGCTGAAGCTGCTGAACTCCCGGGACCGGCTGCTCATCCAGACCCACCCCGACGGGGCCAGGGCCATGCAATATTTCGGCCAGCCCCACGGCAAGGACGAGGCGTGGTATGTGCTGGCCGCCCGGCCGGGGGCCTGCATCTGGCTGGGCTTCCGGCCCGGGGTAACCCCGGAGCGGTTCCGGGCCCTGATCGAGGCCCAGGACTCCGCGGCCATGCTGGATTGCCTCCACAAAATCGAGCTCCAACCCGGTCAGGTCTACTTCATCCCCGCCGGCACCGTCCACGCCCTGGGCAGCGATTCCCTGGTGGCGGAGATTCAGGAGCCGGTGGATCTGACCCTCCGGGCAGAGTATATCCGCCCCGACGGCTCCCGGCTGCCCCGGGAGAGCATGTACGGCGCCGCCGGAATGGAGGGACTGATGGACTGCTTCACCTTCGACTGCCTGAGCCGGGCGGAGCTGCTGAACAGGCACCTGTCCGCCCCCCTGCCGGAGGCGAACCAGTCCTGGCGGAAGCGGCTGATTTCCCGGCGGCAGACCAGCCGCTTCTGGATGGACGAAATCCAGCTGGGGCCGGATTGCCCGGCCATGGAGGAAGCCAACCCCGGCTTCCAGGTCTGGCTGGTGCTGGGGGGGCGGGGCGAGCTGCGGTGGCAGGGCGGCGCCCTGCCGGTCAAAAAGGGCGACGAGCTCTTTCTCCCCCATGGCGTATCCGATTATCGCTGCGCCGCCCAGGTCCCCTTCCGGGCCCTGGCCTGCGGTGTGCCGGAGAAAACCTGAATCCAACGGTCGGGAACCTTGAAAGGTTCCCGACCGTTTTTTAAATTCTCCCTTGACAATCAAAGTTTACTGTTGTAGACTTTGATTAGACTACAACAGTAAACTTTCAAGGGGGATTGCAGAATGTGCGGCAGCGCGGAAAAAATTCAGGATGCGGAGCTGGAGGTAATGCAGGTGCTGTGGGACAGCCCGCAGCCGGTACCTCTCGCGGAGCTCCGCCGGGTCCTGGGCCAGCAGCGCGGCTGGGAGGATTCCACCGTCAAGACCCTGCTGCGCCGTCTGTGCGGCAAGGGGGCGGTGGCGCTGGAGCGCCGGGGGATGTACCGGGCAGTCCTCACCCGGGCGGAATACAGCCGGTGGTCCGCCCGGCGGCTGGTGGGCAAGCTCTTTGACGGCAGCGCCAAGCAGCTGGTGGCCTCCCTGCTGTCCGACGGCCAGCTGAGTGAGGCGGACATCGCCGAGCTGTCCGCCCTGCTCCACGGGGAGGACGGCAAATGAAGGCGTTTCTGCTGACGCTGACCACCCTCTCCCTGTCCGGCTCCCTGCTGGCCGTGATTCTCCTGGCGGTCCGGCGGGCCGCCGGGGGCCGGCTGCCCAAGGCCTTTTGGTATTACACCTGGCTGCTGGTGCTGCTCCGGCTTATGGTCCCCCTGGGATATGGGATACACCCGCCGGAGCCCGCCCTGTCCGCTCCGGACGGGGCGGGGCAGGAGGCTCTTCTTCCCTCCGCCCCCGGCGAGGCTGAGCCCGGAGCAGGGACAGCCGGCGGCGCCGGTGCGCTGGCGGTCCTTCCGGCACAGCCCCAGCCGGTCTCCGTCTCTTTCTCTCCGCCCAATCTTTCCACGATACTCTTCCTCCTGTGGCTGCTGGGAGCGGCGGGCAGTCTGGGCTGGCGGCTGGCGGCTTATATCCAGTTTATCCATAAGCTCAGACCCACGCTCACCCCTCCTCCGGCGGAGGCGCAAGCCCTGTTTGTGCAGCTGGGCGGAGGGCGGCGCGCCCGGCTGGCGTGCAGCGCCGCCGTGGATACCCCCATACTGATGGGGCTGCTGCGCCCGGTGGTGGTGCTGCCCCTGGGGCAGGAGGCGGCGGCCGCCGCCCTCCGCCACGAGCTGACGCATTGCAGGCGGGGGGACATCCTGTACAAGTGGCTGGTGGTTCTGACTGCCGCCGTTCACTGGTTCAATCCCCTGGTACACTGGATGGGGCGGCGGATTGCCCTGGACTGCGAGCTCTCCTGTGACGAGGCAGTGCTGGCCGCCCTGCCGCCGGAGGAGCGTGTGGGCTATGGGGAGCTGCTGCTGGCGCTGGCCGCCCGGCGCAGGCTGCCCGCCGGGGTCACCGCCACCACCCTGTGCGAGGAGAAGCGGCAGCTGAAGGCCCGGCTCCAGGGGATTCTGGGCTACCGGAAGCCCACCCGGAGGACGCTTCTCCTGGCTTTGACCCTGGGGATGGCGCTGGCCTGCTGCGCCTGCGGGGTACTGGGCTTGACGGAAGCGGCGGCGCCCCCCGCCTCCTCTCCCACACGCGAACCGGAGACAGCCGTCAGCGACCCCTATGCGGCGCTGCTGTCCCGGTATGAGGAGGCTCTCACCCTGCGGCAGCCGGAGGACTATCCCGATTTGCCCGTCGCCCTGACCAATCCCTACTGGGCCTGGACGGACACGGACAGCCTGCTGGACCGGACGGGGTGGGCCCGGATGGATTTGGACGGCGACGGCTCGGAGGAGCTGCTGCTGGGCTGGGTGGGAAATGAGTTCTGGAATCTGGACGAGGGCTACGTGTTTGCCATTTACACCCTGGCAGATGACCAGCCCGTCCTAGCGGTGGAGGGCTGGGAGCGAAGCCTGTACGTGCTGGGGGCGGACGGGCATCTCTCCCACTGCGGCTCCAGCGGCGCGGACCGGACCGCATGGCACAGATACCGGTTTGATTCATCGGCGGAGGGCTTTCTGGAGCTGGTGGAGCAGGTGTCCGTACCGGAGGACGGCCAGCAGGCCATTGCGGTGGGCGACGGCTGGATGGCCTCCGGAATTTCCATCCCCTACCATCTCTTTGCCTCCTCCGAGGGGATGCTTCAGGATGTCCTGCTGGGCAGCGCCCCCTTCCTTTACTGGGCGGAGGGGGCAGAAGCGCCGGTGTCCATGTCCGTCTCGGAGGTCCCCGCCCTGTTCAGCCCATACAGCGCCTACGCCCAGCTCTATCAATTCGCCGTTCTGGATTTGGACGGGGACGGAGCAGAGGAGGTGGTCCTCCAGACTTCCGACGTGGCCAACGATATGGGGGGCTACCTCATCCTCCGCCAGGAGCATGGCGCGGTGTGCGGCTATCCCAGCGGCTGGCGCACCTTCTGGTCCTTAAAAACCGACGGCACTTTTGTATACTCCCATCCGGCCGGAAGCGAAGAGGGCACAGCCGCCGTCCGCTTTACCGGAACAGGCATGGAATTGGACAAGCAGATCTGCGCTCAGGGGACTTGCGTTTGACACCTATGTGAAAAAACACCCACGCCCCGTTTGCCAGATACATATACAAACCATTTTAACTTTTTCTCTTATTTTTACCCTCGCCCTTTGCAGTATAACAATGCTCCCTCCATGTTGGACAGTGCGTTTGCTTTTCACTGTCTCCATGAAGGGAGCATATCACTTATCGTTCAGAGGATAAAAGTTCATGGAATACCAAAGACTCATATTCTTTTTTAAACACACTTCCCTTCAAAACGATGAAATAATATTCTCGGCATACATAAAAATCCGGAATCCTCAATTCGCGCAGATTTCCTTCCTCAAGTTCCTGCCGGACTGCGGACTCATAAAGGAATGTGACCCCTTTGCGGCACAATACCAGATGCTTAATAATGTTGATGCTGGAATACTCGGAAATATTTGTAAAATCAGATAAGCTCAGATTTTTTTCTTGCAAGGCTCTAGCCAAGACCTCTCTGGCATCTGCACCTCGATGCTGTAGCAAAAGAGGCTCGTTCAATAACGCATAGAGAGAAGACAGAATATCTGGTAGCGAATACTCTGGACCGCACACCGGAATAAACCGGTCACGGCCAAATGCGCGAAAGTCAAACTTTGCACGAGAGAAGTAGCCTTCAACAATAGCAAAATCGATCTCTCCCGCTTCTAGCCGATGCAGGATGTTTTCCGTATCATCAATATACATGGAGAGTTTGACGTCGGCGTGGTTACTCAGATATCGGTTGAGCATGGGGGGGAGAACAAATTCTCCTACTGTAGGGGTAGCCGCAAAGCGCAGGTGGTACAGATGCCCCGTATGGGTCTGCATTTGCTCCAGCGTACGCTGTGCATCAGCATACATAGTTGTAGCAACCCGATACAGCAAATTTCCGGCATCAGTGGTAGTAAGCCGTTTTTCAGAACGGTTGAACAGTGCTACCCCATATTGCTTCTCCAAATATTTAATATGCTGTGTAACCGCCGGCTGGGTAATATGCAACTCCTCTGCGGCCCGTGTGTAACTTCCGGTGTTGCAAAGAGTCAAAAAAGTCAAAAGCCGAAAATCAAGCATATGATCCCCCCTTCATAGGCAAAATTATAACATGATTTTATCGGCAGATAAAGTATTATAAGCAAATAATAAATAACAATTTGCTTTTCTATTGTGCAGACGATAAAATAGAGAGCAGTTAAAGCAGGTTAAATTGTGCATAGTATACGGAACTGTACTTAAGTAGGTGGAGCATATTAATATTTTTAAGCCCTTTAGCTTAACCCATGAGATGCGCGAAAGGATGTGTAAATGGATATGAAGCTAACCCTGGAGCATGTAACAAAAGACTTTTCAGGGACACTTGCCGTCAACGACATTAGCCTGACGATGCAGGATGGGAAACTGACAGGGCTTTTGGGGCCAAGTGGATGCGGAAAATCCACGTTGCTTTACATGATAGCCGGCCTGGAGCAAGTTACTTCCGGCCATATCTATTTTGATGGGCAGGATGTTACAACCTTGCCTGCCGAAACTCGTGGAGTAGGTCTGGTATTTCAGAACTACGCACTATATCCGCATATGACAGTAGAACAGAATATCATGTTTCCCCTGCTCAATGCCCGAGTCAAAAAAGAAAGTGCACAGAAAAAGGCTCGGGAAATGGCGCGCTTCGTGCAAATCGAAGAATATATGCACCGCAAACCAGCGCAGTTATCAGGCGGCCAGCAGCAGCGTGTGGCAATCGCACGAGCACTGGTAAAATCACCCCAAATTTTACTTTTGGATGAACCGCTTTCTAATTTGGATGCCAGACTGCGTTTGGACCTCCGCGAGGAGATTCGCAGGATTCAGAAGGAGACTGGTGTAACTACAATTTTTGTGACTCATGACCAGGAGGAGGCTATGAGCATTACCGACGAATTGGTCCTTATGAAAAACGGTATCATACAGCAAATAGCAGCACCACAAGCGATGTACCGGTATCCGCAAAGCCGCTTTGTAGCATCTTTTCTAGGAAATCCTCCTATCAGCTTTTTTAATATGGTGGCAGAAAATGGGCTGGTAGAGCTGTCCCCGAACCTTAAGCTGAAGTTCCCTATTTCCCTTTCTGGCCCCGTAGTGCTGGGCATCAGACCAGAGGGGTGGGCATTGGGATCTGGAATTGTAGTAGAATTTCTTAGTGTATCGGTACGCGGGCGCGAACAGTATGTGTCCTTTATGCTGCATGGTCAAAAAGCATATGCTATTCTCGATACCGAAAATGCGGTCAAACCCGGTGATAGGCTCAGCCTGGCATTAAAGCCATACTGCGTTCACTTATTTGATCCGGAAAACGGCCTGCGTTTGGGAAAAGGGGATGCTCATTATGTCGAGTAAGAGGCAAAGGACCTTGCGGCCGCATAGGAACGGTGCTGCCGCGTGGCTGTATCTGCTGCCTTCGCTTGTGGTTATCACAGTCTTTCTCATTTATCCGCTGTTTAAGGTCCTGCGGATGGGATTTTATCAAAAGTATGTGTTTATCACCGATACTGGCTCTGGTTTTGGTCTGGATGCGTTGGCTTATGTGCTGAGTGACCCGGTGTACCACCGGGCGCTGAGCAATACCTGTTTTATTACTTTTGTGGGAGTCCCTATTACAGTGGCACTAGCCCTTGGAATCGCAGTCATGATTGACTCTATCCCACGTTTTAAGGGTATCTTTCAAAATCTATATTTTTTACCATATGTAACCACTGTTTATGCAGTAGGGACCGTATTTAAGTGGCTGTTTCATTCGGATTACGGATATATCAATTTTTTCTTTAAGTTTTTGGGACTGGAACCTCAGGCATGGATGACAGATCCTAATTTAGTAACACTTTCAGTTACCATTTTTACAATATGGAACGGATTGGCACTTAAGATAATTTTATTTTTAGCAGGACTTCAAAAAGTCGATAAGCAGTATTATCAGGCGGCCCGAATAGACGGGACAAGCAGGCGCAGGGTCTTTTTCCGTATTACGCTGCCCCTGCTGTCTCCCACGATTTGGATGGTTTCTATGATTTCCTTTATCCATGCATTTAAAACATACAGTGCAGTAGTTGCGATGTTTGACAAAGAAGCAGCGGGTCCAGGAAATTCTGCAATCACAGTTGTATTCTATATCTACAACATGTTTTTCAAAAAGGGACAGGTCCACTATGCGGCTGCCGCGGCCATTGTTTTCCTAGTCATCATTATTACTATGACTGCGCTTCAAAAAATTGTGGCAAAGAAGTTTACCTATTACGGATAGGGGGGATACAGATGAATTTGCAAACATCTGCTCTGCGAATGGGACGGTTTATGACCACAGTAAAATATATTTTGCTGATCCTGGGGGCATTTATTGTATTCTTTCCATTTTTGTGGATGCTGACAACTTCCCTAAAAACTGTGGGCGAGTCAATTTCTATTCCCCCGACTCTTTTGCCAGAAAAGTTACAGTGGGAAAACTTTCAGAACGCTTGGAATATGGCTCCATTTCCGCGCTATTTCGGGAACACCATTTTGATTGCTGTGGTGGGAACGCTGTTAACCGTCACAATAACTATTTTTGCAGCCTATGCCTTTACCGTATTCCGGTTTCGCGGGAAATCTCTCTTATTTATGGTGTATCTCTCCACCATGATGATTCCAACCGAACTTCTGCTGATTCAAAACTATGTTACGGTTACAAAATTGGGACTGATTGACACATATGTTGGAATCATTCTCCCCACGCTGGCAAGTGGATTCTATACGTTTATGTTGCGGGAATATTTTATGCAGGTTCCATCCAGCCTGTATAAAGCAGCCAAAATGGATGGATGCAGTAACTGGAGATATTTATGGAAGGTAATGGTCCCTATAAACCGCAATGCTATCGCCACGGTGACCATTCTTTGTTTTATTACACAGTGGAACGCATTTGTATGGCCGCTGATGGTGACAACAAGTGACGAACACCGTGTACTGGCCACCGGTCTTATGTATTTTAATCTATCCGCAAGTTCGGCGGTAAACCTGCAGATGGCAGCTACCACAATTGTAGTGGCTCCGATGGTCGTATTCTATTGTGTTTTCCGGCGTCAGATCGTTTCGGGCATTGCCCGGGGCGGAATAAAAGGGTAGAAAGTATGGGGCATATGGAGAAAAAAATATTCTTTTTTGATATAGACGGAACATTATATGATCAAAAGCTGGGAACATTTCCACCCTCCACACAAGATGCCCTCCGGCAGCTCTTTGCGCAGGGACATCGGATGTTTATTGCTACAAGTCGTTCCTATGAGGAGATGGAAAATGTCAGAAGCCTGATTAATCAATTTCCGTTTTGTGGATTTTTATATGTAGATGGCGCCAGTGTACAATGCGGGAAAACCTGGAGATCCACGAAGTTTATTCCTCCAAAAGCTGCCCTGGATATTATGAAGTTCTGCCAAAGGGAGAACATTCTGGTCCGGTGGCAGGCTGCGGACAAACTTTGCTTCAATAAAAGACCCGCGGAGCGGATTGCCCGTGAAATGGAGCGAATGTTCGGATATATTCCGCCAGTGCAAGGGTGGGAAGGAGAGCCATTGCTGCGCATCGCCATATATGCTCCAGTTGACGCAATGGCTCCGCTGTGTAGAAACATGCCGGAGATTTTCTGCTCCGCGCTCTCTCTGCGGATGAGTGCCATCACCAGGTCTGGTGTGGAAAAGGGCAGTGCCATGCGGGCTCAAGTAGAACGTGAAGGAATGACACTCTCGGACACTATTGCCTTTGGGGATAGCTTCGTAGATCAGGAGATGCTTCGTCTGGCTGGTGTAGGGATCGCTATGGGCGGGAGCCCGGAATGTGTAAAGGCTTGTGCAAATTATGTAACAGCTCCAATCACGCAGGGTGGGATCCTGCAGGCGTGCCGGGACTTCGGGTGGATATAGAAAAAGCATAGGAGGGAATCGTGAAATGATGCGGAAACTTTTGGTCATCTCTATCGATTCCATGGTCGCAGAAGATCTCCCAATTATAAAGGATCTGCCTAATATGGGCAAAATATTGGCGCACAGTTCCCTTGTACGTAGAATGGAATCTACCTATCCCACCTTGACCCATGCAATCCATGCAGGCATTATTACGGGGTGCTACCCGGAAAGGCACGGTATCATCTGTAATGAACAGTTCCAACCCGGTATATTGTCGCCGCCCTGGTATGAGGAGGCAGCCTGTCTGAAAGTCCCAACACTATTGGACATAGCTGCATCTAAGGGACTTAAAACTGCTTCTATCTGCTGGCCATTGACTCTTCATGCTAACCTGCCATTGATTGTTCATCGGGCCGGAATCCGCATTCCGCCAGAACAAAAGCGGCAGGTAGCGGCAGCCCGTTCCACGCCGGGACTAATAGATACGATGGCGAGTGAACTGGAATCAGTGTGGGGCATGCCTCACTATGAAGGCGCGGACAGGCTTAGTTATCGCGCGGCGGCATATCTGGCGGAGCATGATAAACCTGACATTATGTATATTCATATTATCTTGATTGACCATCTACGACATGTCCATGGAGTATTTAGCCCGGAACTATCAAAAGGATATGCATTCCTGGACCGGGAACTCGAACCGTTGCTTGAGGCTATGGAGCGAGCCGGAACGCTGAAAAATACTATTATCAATTTTACAAGCGATCACGGGCACCTCAATGTGGAACGGGTATGCTCCCTGAACCGTTTTTTTAGAGAGCAAGGATTGCTACAGGTGGATGCCGGAGGCCATCTGATGGATTGGAACGCCTATGCCCATTCCTGCGGACTTTCCGCGCAGATCTATACAAAATCCGGAAACGCTGCGGAAGTGGAAAAGCTCCTTACTCTCTATCAAGAAGAAATGGGGATTGGGGAGGTGCTGCTGGCTGACGAAGTAAAGGCGCGGTACCATGTATCGGACGGCTTTTCTCTTATGGTAGAGACAGATGGTAAAACGGCTTTTTCCTCTGATTATAGGGCACCGCTGTTTTGTACACCTGACAGTAAAGATTATCGGTACAGCCGTGCCACGCACGGACATCAGCCAGAGAAAGGAGTCCAACCTACATTCTTTCTATACAATCCATTTCAAGCCAGTCCAGTGATATTAGAACAAGGCCGTATTATAGACCAGGCACCTACATTGGCTAGACTCATGGGCTTCTCTATGGAGCATTGTGACGGACAGCCAATTCAGGCGTTGCTGGCGGGAGAGATGCTATGATACTATTTGGCGATCAAACAACCGTGAACGGATATCCGTGCGATGTGGTAATTTCAGCACTTCAGAAATTTATACGCCGCGGAAAAACGGAGGAGGCTGCACGGGCAGCCTACGAATTGGAACGCACATCGGAAGAATTGCGGGAATATCTATGGAAACGGCTGCTGGTCATCAGTGTGGAGGATATCGGCCTGGGGGAACCATTGGCACCGGTTCAAATTTTTACGTTGAATCAAACAAGACAACTGTTCCTAAATACACCCGGTGAGTTCGGAATGTTTTTTGTCCATGCAGTGCGCTATCTGTGCCACTGCAAGAAGGAACGGGGTTCCTGCAATTTGTCTCTACTAATACAGGCCCGGATGGCGGATGGCGGGATCCCGCTGGAATTTCCTGACTACGTTTATGACCGGCATACCCGCGAGGGCCTTCGGCGAGGTCGGGGCTTATGGCATTTTCTAGAGGAGGCCGCAGTCGTTTATCCCGAAGCAGAACTGGAGGATGGGGCACTCTGGAAAGCAGCGTTAATGCAGGCGGTACAGAGTGAACACGAAAAAGCAACAGATGTAATATACAGCGACTGTAGGACAGTGCATGGCTATCCAAACGATTTGTGTATTTCTGCTCTTCAGAAGTTTATACGCCGCGGGGAGACAGAAAAAGCGGCATGTACGGCCTATGAGTTGGCTATGTCTGGGCCATTCTGGCTGGAGTTGCTCTGGCAGCGTCTAAGGCTTATCAGCGTTGAGGACGTATGCCTGGGCAACTCACAGGCACAGATTGTAGTCTCCACACTGGATAACATACGCAAATCGCTTTACCATGATGGTGGTATCCACCCAATGTATTTTACACATGCTATCCGGTATATGTGTCAAAGCGAAAAGGAGAGAGGTTCCTGCAATTTGGAACACCTGTTAGAGCGCAAATTGTCGGTGGAAGGAGCGCACTTTAGTTTTCCAGATTATGTGTATGACAAGCACACAGAGCAAGGCGTGTCTATGGGACGCGGAGAGCTCCACTTTTTAAGGGAGGCTGCACAAGTGTTTCCGCGGGCAGATACGTCTGACGGAGATCACTGGGCACAGGCGCTTTTGCAATACATGAGAGGACGGATGCAAAAATGAAGCCGAAGCTATTGATGATTTCACTGGATGCCATGGTGGGGGAAGACCTGGAGATTATGGCGCAACTGCCGGGATTTGGGGAAATCTTATCCAGAGCTTCCGTTGTAGATCAGGTCATTACGACCTATCCCAGCCTAACACATCCCGTGCATGTTTCGCTCCTAACTGGATGCTATCCAGACCGACATGGTATTATCAGCAACGATTATTTTCTGCCAGGCGCGCCCTATGCCCCTTGGTATGAGGACTACTCTCTAGTCCGTGAGCCGATGCTTCCCCAACTGTTAATGGAGCAAGGGCGTACCTGCTGCTCCATCTGCTGGCCGCTTACCATTGGCATGCCAGCTCAATGGGTGTTGGGCCGTGCATGGATTCATGAGCATCGGGGCACTGAAAAGGAGATCATGCGCAGAAATTCTACACCTGGGCTTTTTGATGAGGTTTCGGAGGCTGTTCAAACCTGTTGGGGAAGAGAACACTATGAAGAATCGGATATGTTTTGCTATCTAGCTGGCGAATACATATTGGAAAAGTACCGCCCAGATGCCACATTTATTCATTTCGTTCTTATGGACCATATCAGACATGCCTACGGTGTATTTAGCGATAAGCTAAAGCCCGCATACCAATTCTTAGATCAGGGTATTGTCAAACTGTTGCACGCATTGAAAAAAACAGGAGATCTTGAGAATACGATCATTTGCCTGACCAGCGACCATGGTCAAATTGATGTAAAGCGCGTTGTCAATTTAAACCGTTTTTTTACAGACCATGGACTGATTCAAGTGGATCATGATGGGAAGCTGGTGGATTGGAATGCCTACTGCCATTCAGGATCGCTGTCTGCTTATATCTACGTACGGGAAAGTGAACACTGCAGCAAAGAGCAGGTATACGAGCTTTTGAAGTCCCGGCAGGTGCAGTTGGGCATTGGGGAAATTATGACTCCGAAAGAAACGCAGGACAGATATCACCTCACCGGAGTATACAGTTTTATGGTAGAAACAGATGGTTGCACTTCTTTCTCAGGAAGCCTGACAGGAGAGCTAATTACGTGCACAGACAACCAGGATTACCGCACCAGTGTGGCTGGACACGGACATCAGCCCGAAAAAGGTGCAAAACCAGCGTTCGTGCTGTGTAATCCAAAGGCGACACAGCGGGCACACCTAAGCGGAGGCCGTGTAATTGATCAAGCTCCTACCCTAGCGGCGCTTCTAGATGTTCCGATGAACGGATGTGATGGCAGGCCCATACAGGAACTTTTGCGGTAGACCTGTCTGCAAGAAGGGGCAGACTTTATAGTTTGACAGGCATTGAAAGAAAACAGTTAGGAGGGCTAGAAATGAAAAAATTGATGAGCTTACTGTTGGCGGCGGCACTGCTTCTCATGATGGCATCCTGCGGATCATCTTCCCCACAGAATGAAGCCCCCGATTCTTCAGCCGATGGGGAAGAAATTGTAACAACCCTTAGCGGTCCAGTAGAACTTACGTTTTGGCACTGCATCTCTAATACAACTCATTTGGGTATTTTGAATAAGCTGATTGACGACTTTAACAGCGGAATAGGTGCTGAGATGGGTATTACGGTCACGGCAACAGCACAAGGTTCTGCCGCTGACCTGTATAATGCCACGGTAGGTGCAATCAAAGCAAATACTGCACCCGATGTTCTGATGACGACACCTGGTCATACGGCGGATTACCTCATGGCCGATTGTGTAACAGACCTTACTCCATATATAAACGACCCCAATGTTGGCATGCCAGATGTATCGGATTTTTATGAGAGATTTTGGGAACAGGGCAGCTCCTATGAAAAGGAGGGTATGTATAGCCTACCTATTCACATGAAGGCAGAAGTGTTGTATTATGACACAGACTTCTTTGCGGAACACGGCCTAACCGCCCCTACAACATGGGATGAGATGATTGAAACATCTAAAAAGATTACAGAGATCACCGGAGACCCGGCATTTGGCTGGGACAGTATGGCCTCTGCACTAGTTACTATGTCTTTACAGCAGGGAGCTGAATTTACAACCTCAGATGGGGAAATTCTTCTTTTTAATTATGATGATGTTGTATATGACGTCATTGATACTTGGAAAAGCTGCGTAGATGATGGAATTTGGAGACTAGCTGGCGAAGATAAGCTGTTTTCTGGCCCCTTTGCAAACCGCATTATCCCCATGTACATCGGCGTAACTACCGAATCTGCATGGATCGCACAAAAACAGGCAGATGACAATTTCCACTGGGCTGCTGTGCCCATTCCCCAGTATAACAGCGATACACCTGCTGTGTTCCAGGAAGGGCACTGCATCGAAATTCTAAACCAGAGCAACGACCCAGAAAAAATATATGCAGCATGGGAATTTATCAAGTATATGACGTCTTATGACGCAAATCTGGCAACAGCCTGCGGAAGCGGCTATATGCCGATTCGCAAATCTGTTGCGGAAGACCCTGTCTACCTCGAATACATTGAAACCTCTGGTAATACGGCGCTGGTAGCGGGTACTGAGCAGGCTAATGCCTATTATATCTCGCCTGCTTTTGTAACAGATACCTATACCTCCGTTGGCTTATGGACAGAATTACAAAATATGATGAACAATATTTTAAATAATGGTGTGGCGCCGGAGGATGCACTAAACCAGCTAAAGGTGGAATTTCAATCATAACCATCCGCTGTATCTACTATGTCCTAACTTAAAAATTCGAGGTAAACAATATTAAAAAATCAATCAAACCCGTTTGCTTTATTTTGATATCAATTTGGCACTTTTATCTTCTCCAAAAAAGAACTGCCCTAGTATGAAATTGCCAATCCATATCTGATGAAGACTTGTGATGGTTTGGGTATTACGCTGGCCCAGTTTTTCTCCGGTGAGGATGAACGAGTAAAACTTACGGATGACCAGAAGAAATGCTTGGAGCTCTGGATGGCGATGGATGAAAAGAGCAAGGCACTGACCATGGCCTATATGGCCGGTGTGCTGGATCGTCAGAAAAGCGACTGTAAATGACGAAAGGGTCCGTTGCAAAATGAGCCCCAAAAACGAGCGAGGTTTGGAGCCCAAAAGGGTCTCCAAACCTTGCTCGTTGCTTTTGGTGGTACCAAAGGCAACCCCCAGCTAAGCCGGGGGTAAAAAAGTAGCTTAAAGCGAGGAAGGAAGTAGAAAAAGAAAAAACTCCCTGATAAGGTAGAAGTGGTTTGCCGACCACACAACTACGATAACAGGGAGGTCTTCATCGTGAAA
>CALWOL010000173.1 GCA_944383135.1 uncultured Flavonifractor sp. | reverse complement strand
GCCGCCCACATGGGAGGAGGCCATGACGCCCCCCTTCTTCACCGCGTCGTTGAGCAGGGCCAGGGCGGCGGTGGTGCCGTGGGTGCCGCAGGTCTCCAGGCCCATCTCCTCCAGGATGCGGGCCACGCTGTCCCCGACGGCGGGGGTGGGAGCCAGGGACAAATCCACAATGCCGAAGGGGACGCCCAGGCGGCGGCTGGCCTCCTGGGCCACCAGCTGGCCCATCCGGGTCACCCGGAAGGCGGTCTTTTTGATGGTCTCGGCCACCACGTCGAAGGGCATGCCCTTCACCGCCTTCAGGGCGTGGTGGACCACGCCGGGGCCGGAGACGCCCACGTTGATGACGCAGTCCCCCTCCCCGGGGCCGTGGAAGGCGCCGGCCATAAAGGGGTTGTCCTCCACCGCGTTGCAGAACACCACCAGCTTGGCGCAGCCGAAGCCCCCCTGATCGGCGGTGAGCCGGGCGGTCTCCTTGATGATGCGGCCCATGGTACCCACGGCGTTCATATTGATGCCCGCCCGGGTGGAGCCCACGTTGACGGAGGAACACACCAGCTGGGTGCGGGCCAGGGCCTCGGGGATGGAGCTGATGAGCTTCCGGTCCGCCTTGGTGGCGCCCTTCTGCACCAGGGCGGAGAAGCCGCCGATGAAGTTGACTCCCACCGCCTTGGCGGCGTTGTCCAGGGCCACGGCAAAGGGGACGTAGCTTTCGGTCTCGGATGCCCCGGCCACCAGGGCAATGGGGGTCACCGAAATGCGCTTGTTGACGATGGGGATACCGAACTCGGCCTCAATGGCCTCGCCGGTGGCCACCAGGCGCTCCGCCCGGCGGCAGATTTTGTCATAGATCTTCCGGCAGGCGGCGTTGGGGTCCGGGTCGGCGCAGTCCAGCAGGGAGATGCCCATGGTGATGGTGCGCACATCCAGGTGCTGCTGGTCAATCATATGGATGGTGTCCAGAATTTCCGTTGTGTTTATCATGGCTGCTCACCCTCAAATCCGGTGCATGGCGTTGAAGATGTCCTCCCGCTGGGCGCGGATGGACAGATCCCGCTCCCTGCCCTCCCGCTCCAGCAGGGCGGCCAGCTCGGCAAAGGGCAGATCGCACTGGGCGGCGTCCACCAGCATGACCATGGTGAAATAGTCCTGCAAAATGGTCTGGCTGATATCCAGGATGTTGACGTTGTGCTGGGCCAGCAGGGCGCACACCATGGACATAATGCCCACCCTGTCCTTGCCCAGAACGGTGACAATGGCTCTCATATACAAACTTCCTTTCTCTCTTTATCCCAGCTCGTCCAGGGTCAGGCCGAAGGCCGGGAGGAAATGCTCCATGAAATAGTCCACCTCCGGCAGGCGGTAGCCCTTCAGCGCCTCCAGGGTCTGCTCGGCGGCCTGGCGGAACTCGCCGTTGCCCGCCTTCAGCTCCTCCACGCACTTGATGTAGGCCGAGAGCTTGTCGGCGGCCTTCACCAGCGCCCGGGTCTCCCCGTCGTAGCTCTCCCGCACCAGCGGCTCAAAGGCGCCGCGCAGCTCGGGGGGCAGCATGTCCAGCAGCTTGCCGGCGGACACCTGCTCCACCTGCTTGTAGGCGTCCCGGATGTCGGGACTGTAATATTTGATGGGGGTGGGCAGGTCCCCGGTGAGAATCTCCGGCGCATCGTGATACAGGGCCGCCGCCGCCGCCAGACCGGGGTCGGCGGGCTTGCCCAGCACGTCCCGCCGGATCACCGCCAGGGCGTGGGCCAGCACCGCCACCATGTGGGAATGCTCCTGAACATTCTCCTGAAAGGTATTGCGCATCAGTCCCCAGCGGTGGATGTACCGCATCCGGGAGAGATAGGCGAAAAAGGAAAATTGCCGCTCCATACCGCGCCTCCCTCAAAAAACACGTTATTTTACCACAGGCGGCCGGGCTTGTAAACCCGCGTGACAAAAAAGCGCCCCGTCAGGGGCGCTTGGGAAAAGCCGCTTATTGGGGGGGCTTGACCTCAAAGGCGGCCACGCTCCGCTCAAACTCCGCCCGCTCGGCATCGGAGCCGTGAACCTCCACCCGTACCGGCTGGGACAAATCCAGGGAAAACAAACCCATGATGGATTTCGCGTCGATTACATACCGGCCGGAGAGCACATCCACCTCACAGGGGCAGCAGCTGGCGGCATTGACAAACTGCCGGACATCCTCGATGGAGGACAGCGACACATAAAATTCCGACATTGTGGAGCACCTCCTGAAATCCTCTGTACAAGGGCCCCGCCCTTGTTTATAATAGGTGTTGTCCTCATTATAGACTGACTGAGGGGAAAAATTCAATGGGTATCTCCCCTTTCCGGCGGAAATTCTGTTATTTTCACAAAGGGCCGGACAGGGACGAAAGGAATCGCCATGCGAGTTGCCATTTACACCCTGGGCTGCAAGGTCAACCAGTATGAAACCCAGGCCATGGAGGCCGAACTCACCCGCCGGGGCCACACCCTGGTGCCCTTTGACGGGGCGGCGGAGGCCTATCTCATTAACACCTGCACCGTCACGGCGGTGAGTGATAAAAAGTCCCGGCAGATGATTCGCCAGGCCAGAAAACGCGCCCCCCACGCCATTGTGGCGGTGTGCGGCTGCTACGCCCAGACCAATCCCCAGGCGGTGGAGGAGCTGGAGGTGGATTTGGTCATGGGGACCAACGACCGGATGGGCTTTCTGGACCGGCTGGAGGCCCTAAGCCCCGACGGAGGCCAGGTGGTGGCGGTGGACGACGCTCTCCGCCGCCGCGGCTACGAGCATCTGCCCGCCGGCGGGCTGGAGGGCCGCACCCGGGCCATGCTGAAGGTGGAGGACGGCTGCGTCAACTTCTGCTCCTACTGCATCATCCCCTATGCCCGGGGCCCCATCCGCTCCCTGACCCTGGACCACGCCGCCGCCGAGGCCGCCCGTCTGGCCGGGGAGGGGTATCGGGAGATTGTGCTCACCGGCATTGAAATCTCCTCCTGGGGCCGGGATTTGGCGGGAAAGCCGGAGCTGATGGACCTGGTGGAGGCGGTGTGCGCCGCCGCCCCCGGCTGCCGGGTGCGGCTGGGCTCTCTGGAGCCCCGCACCATTACGGCGGAGTTCTGCCGCCGGGGGGCCGCCCTTCCCAACCTGTGCCCCCATTTCCACCTGTCCATGCAGTCGGGGTGTGACAGCGTGCTGAAGCGGATGAACCGGAAATATGATACCGGGCGGTATTATGAGAGCGTCAGATTACTGCGGGACTACTTTGACCGCCCCGGCATCACCACCGATCTCATCGTGGGCTTTCCCGGGGAGACGGAGGCGGAGTTTGGGCAGACCCTGGACTTTATTCAAAAATGCGCCTTCTCCGCCATGCACATTTTCCCCTACTCCCGCCGCTCCGGCACCCCCGCCGCCGCCATGGCCGGCCAGGTGCCCAACGCCGTGAAAGAGGACCGGGCCCACCGGGCGGGGGAACTGGCCCGGGGCATGCACCACGCCTGGCTGGAGGACTGGGTGGGCGAAACCCTGCCGGTGCTCTTTGAGGAGGAGAAGGACGGGCTGTGGCGGGGCCACGCACCCAACTACACCGAGGTGTTTGTCTCCGGCGAAAAATTACACAATGTAATCGCCGGCGTAAAAATAACAGGCCTTCATGGCGAAGGCCTGTTGGGTACGCTCAGTCTGTAAGTCCCTTCTTGCCGAATCTGGCTTTGAACGCCTCCTGCCAGGCGTCCAGCCGCTCCCGGGGGAGCAGCCAGTTGATGAGCAGGGACATAACCACCCCCACGCCGGTGTCCAGCATGCGGTTGAGGGAGTAGGAGACGTAGTTGTCCGGCCCGATGGAGAACAGCAGCAGGCAGAGCACCACGCCGCCGGGCTGCACCGCCCCCACCCAGAAAATCTGGGCCAGGATGATGAGGATGACCACCCCCACGAACAAAAGAGGCACCAGCAGCAGGTGGTTGTCCCCCTCCGGGTAGAAAATGAGGTCAACGCGGTAGAGGAGAATCCCCAAAAAGCCGCCGATGATGGTGCCGAAGAGGCGGTTGCCCCCGTGGAGCTTGGAGTGGTCCATGTTGGCCCCCATGCCGAAGATGGCGCCGATACAGGCGAAGGCGGGATTCCGCTGCCCCAGGAAGTAGTAGAGCAGGGCGCAGAGAGAGGCGGAAAGGGCAGTCTTGAGGTTGCGCAGTCCGATGTGGAGGGCGGGCTTCTGGGCGGCTTCTTTCACAACAATCACGCTCCCGGGCGTTGTACTGATAGGTATAAGATAACACAAAATTCCTGCCATTTCCAGCTCAAAAAACAAAATGGTCCATCACAAAAACAGGAGGATTGCCATGAGCCGCGCCGACGAGTTGTTTATCCAGAACTGCAAGGACATCCTGGCCCACGGGGTATGGGACACGGACCAGTCCGTCCGTCCCCGGTGGGACGACGGGGCCCCCGCCCACACGGTGAAAAAGTTCGGCATCATCAACCGCTACGACTTGCGGGAGGAGTTTCCCGTACAGACCATCCGGAAAATGGCCTTCAAAAGCGCCGTGGACGAGCTTTTGTGGATCTGGCAGAAGAAGTCCAACAACATCCGGGATTTGAACAGCCATATCTGGGACGCCTGGGCGGATGAGGACGGTTCCATCGGCAAGGCCTACGGCTATCAGCTGGGCGTGAAGCACCAGTACCCCGAGGGGGAATTTGACCAGGTGGACCGGGTGCTCTACGACCTGAAGCACAATCCCGCCTCCCGGCGGATGATGACCAACCTGTACAACCACCACGACCTCCACGAGATGGCCCTCTACCCCTGCGCTTACTCCATGACCTTCAACGTCAGCGGGCACACCCTCAACGCCGTCCTCAACCAGCGCTCCCAGGACATGCTCACCGCCAACGGCTGGAACGTGATGCAGTATGCCGCCCTGGTCCGCATGCTGGCCCAGGTGTCCGGGCTGGAGGCGGGGGAGCTGGTACACGTCATCGCCGACGCCCACATCTATGACCGCCACGTGCCGGTGGTGGAGGAGCTTCTCTCCCGCACCCCCTACGAGGCGCCCCGGCTGTGGATGGACCCGGCCGTCACCGATTTCTACGCCTTCACCAGGGACAGCTTCCGGCTGGAGGGCTACCGCTTCCACACCCTGGAGCAGCCCATTCCGGTGGCGGTATAAGGGGGGCGGCGCCATGTATGTCATCGCAGCGGTGGACGAACACTGGGCCATCGGCAGGGACGGGGACCAGCTGTGCTATATCCCCGCCGACCTGAAGCGGTTTCAGGCCCTCACCTCCGGCCATGCCGTCATTCTGGGCCGGAAAACCCTGGCCACCTTCCCCGGCGGCCGGCCCCTGAAAAACCGGCGGAACCTCATTCTCTCCCGGGACCCCTCCTTTGCCCCGGAGGGGGCGGAGGTGTTCCGGGATCTGGACAGTCTGCGCTCCGCCGCCCCGGCGGACGCCTTTGTCATCGGCGGGGGCAGCGTGTACCGGGCCCTGCTGCCCTTCTGTGACCGGGCCTACCTCACCAAGCTCGCCCGCACCTGGCCCGCCGACGTATTCTTTCCCAATCTGGACGCCGACCCGGCCTGGCGCGTCGCGGAGGAGAGCGCCCCCCTGGAGCACCAGGGTCTGGTGTTCCGCTATGTGACCTATGAGAGGGTGAGCCCATGTATGTAGATGAGATTGCCGCCTATGTGCCCCGGACGGAGCAGGAGGCGGGGGACAAGGCCATGATGCTGGACTACCTCCGGCGCTTCCCGGAGGATATTCTCACCCGGGAGAATAAAATCGCCCACCTCACCAGCTCCGGCTTTGTGGTGAACCGGGAGGGCACCAGGGTACTTATGGCCCACCACAACATCTACAAGGTGTGGGCCTGGACCGGGGGCCATGCCGACGGGGAGGCAGATCTGCTCTCCGTGGCCCTGCGGGAGGCCCGGGAGGAGACGGGAGCCATCCATATCCGCCCCCTGAGCACGGCCATCGCCTCCCTGGACATTCTGCCGGTGTGGGGCCATGTGAAGCGGGGGCAGTGGGTCCCCGCCCACCAGCACCTCAATGTCAGCTATCTGCTGGTGGCCGACGAGGGGGACGCCCTCCACTTCCGGGAGGGGGAGAACACCGGGGTGGCCTGGCTGCCGGCGGACCGGCTGCTGGAGCTGACAAACGAGTGGCAGATGGATGAGGTGTACACCAAGCTGCTGGAGCGGGCCCGTGCCCTGCTGTAAACGAAAGAGCGCCTGACCCGGCGGGTCAGGCGCTCGATTTTGCCTTCAGTTGAATTTGTAGATTTTACGGGCCAGGCGGTACAGGCGCACCGACAGCTTCCGGCCCTGATAGCCGGGGATGTTGCCCACGAAGGAGAGGGAGCGATATTTCAGCTTGTGGTAGAGCTTGGGGTCCCGCTCCCGAAGGAATTCCCACAGCTCGGTTTTCTTCCCCAGGGCCGCGGGAGAGCCGTCAATGATGAGGAAGATGGAGGAGATGGTCATCATCATGGACAGGTAGTTGGTCATGTACCGGGCCAGCTTCCGCTGGGTACGGTACAGGGTCTCCAGGTTGTGGCTTTCCATCATCAGCTTGGTGACCCGCACCTGCTGGTCCACCCGGGTGACCATCACCTTCTCATTCACCGACTGGTCCGCCCGGCCGATGAAGTAGCGGTAGAGGTCAATATCCATGTAATACATGCTCTTTACCGAGGGCAGGGGCTGGTAGACAAAAATATTGTCCACATAGAAGGTGTGCTTGGGCAGCTCCAGCCCGCAGTCCCGCAGCAGCTGGGTGCGGTAGATGACCGAGTGCATCAGCAGATACTGGGAGGGGCGGAAGCGGCTGATTTCATTCCAGGAGAAGATCTTTCCCTCGGGAAACACGTTGGTGTACCGCATCACCTTCTGGGTGTTGTCCTCCACATGCTCATAGACATAGTTGGCAATGAGCATGTCCACCGGCTGCTCCATGGCGGCAAATTCCCGCAACTTGTCCAGCGCGGCGGACAGGGCCTTTTCGTCCAGCCAGTCGTCGGAATCCACCACCTTGTAATACAGGCCGCTGGCCCGGCGCAGGCCCTGATTCACCCCCTCGCCATGGCCGCCATTCTCCTGGTGGATGGCCTTGATGATGGTGGGGTGCTCCGCGGCGTATCGGTCGCAGATGGCGGGGGTGTCATCCTTGGTGGAGCCGTCGTCCACCAAAATAATCTCCACGTCCTCCCCGCCGGTAAGCAGGGTACGGATGCAGTGCTCCATGTAGGCCGCCGAGTTGTAGCAGGGTACGGCAAATGTGATGAGCTTTGACATGTGTAGGTTCCTCATTTCAGCAGTTCGTCACACAGCTCCAGCGCCCTGGCGGCGATGGCGTCCATGTTGTAGTATTTGTATTCCGCCAGCCGGCCCAGCAGGCGGAGCTGGGGATAGGCCGCCGCCTCCTCCCGGTAGCGGGCATAGAGGGCGTTGTTGGCCTCGTTGATAATGGCGTAGTAGGGGATTTCCCCGTCGGCTCCCGTATAGGAGCGGGAGTACTCCTTCATAATGGTGGTCTTCCCGGGCAGCTCCTGACCGGTGAGGTATTTGAACTCCGTGATGCGGGTGTAGTCCTCATCCACCGTGTAATTGACCGTGCCGTGGCTCTGCCACCAGTCCACCGGATGGCTTTCAAACACAAAGTCCAGGGTGCGGTAGGGCAGCCGGCCGTATTTGCAGCCGAACAGCTCATCCGCCGCGCCGGTGTAAATTACCGTCCCGGCAAAGGGCGCTCCGTCCAGCAGCACCCCGCCCGCCGCCAGCTCCATCCGGCTCAGGGCGTCCACTCCCGTCTCCACCGTGATGTCCGGGTGGTCCAGCAGCCGCTGGAACATGGGGGTATAGCCCTCCAGAGGCATGCCCTGGTATTCATCCTGGAAATAACGGCAGTCCTCCGACAGGAATACCGGCACCCGGGCGGTGGTGGCCGGGTCTATGTCCTCCGGCTTCTGACCCCACTGCTTCATGGTGTACCGGACAAAGACGTGCTCATATACGTAATCGGCCAGGGCCCGGATGGACGGGTCGGCGTGCTCCCGCAGCTCCAGGATGGTCACCTTCCGCTCCGGCCCGTAGGCGGCCAGCAGCTTTTCCTCCAGGGCGGCAGCCTGCTCCGGCGGAAAGGCCGCCCGAAGGGAAATCAGGTTGAAGGGCACCGGCAGCTCCAGCCGCCCCTCCTCCGCCGGGATATTGGCCACCACCTGGTGCTGATAGTTCCGCCAGGGGGTAAAGCGGGAGAGATAGTCAAACACCCGCTTGTTGTTGGTGTGGAAGATGTGGGGACCGTATTTGTGAATCAGCACCCCGGCCTTGTCAAAGCAGTCATAGGCGTTACCGCCCACGTGATCCCGCCGCTCCAGCACCAGCACCTTTTTTCCGCCCCGCTCGGCCAGTTCCCGGGCGGCCACCGCCCCGGCCATGCCGGCGCCGATGACCAGGCAGTCAAATTGTTGCTCCATTGGGCTTTTCCTCTCTGTCAGTAAATTTCGTTTCCGTGGGCCCATTTTACCACATTCCTCCGGAGAATGTGAAAAAAACCCATTAAATTTCCCTTAATATTTCCTCAGGTTTGCCCCGGTCCCTTATTTGGATTTGGCCGCTCCGCCCAGAAAGCACTCGGCATAGTGGTCCATGGCCTGGCGGATGACCTGGATGGCGGCCTTCCGGTCATTGACGTCGCCGGCCACCGCCTCCTTCCCCTCCAGCGCCTTGTACACGGAGAAGAAGTGGGCCATCTCGTCAAAGATATGGGGCGGCAGGTCCATCAAATCCTGGTAGGGATTATAGGTGGGATCGGAGAAGGGGATGGCGATAATTTTTTCATCGTTCTTTCCGCCGTCCAGCATGGAGATGTAGCCCACGGGATAGCACCGCACCAGGGTCAGGGGGTCCATGGCCTCGGAGCAGAGCACCAGCACGTCCAGGGGGTCCCCGTCGTCGCCGTAGGTGCGGGGGATAAAGCCGTAGTTGGCGGGATAGTGGGTGGAGGTGTGAAGCACCCGGTCCAGGATGATAAGGCCGGTCTCCTTGTCCAGCTCATATTTCTTCTTGCTGCCCTTGGGAATCTCGATAACCGCGATAAAATCCTCCGGCTGAATCCGGTCAGGGTTCATGTCATGCCAGATATTGGACATAATAACGTCTCCTTTGCAAATTTCTGCGCCGGACAGCTCTCCGGCGGCCTGCAAGGTTTGCGTACGCTTTATTATATCTGTCCGGCGGAGAAAATACAAGTATTGCCGGCAAAACGGCGCGGGGCGGAGGAAATCCTCCGCCCCGCGCCTGGAATCTCTGGGAATCCGTGTTACTTCATGCCGTTCTCGTAGGCCTGAATCATCTTCTTGACCATCTGGCCGCCCACAGAACCGGCCTCGCGGCTGGTCAGGTCGCCGTTATAACCCTGCTTCAGGTTGACGCCCACCTCCTGGGCGGCCTCCATCTTGAACTTGTTGAGGGCCTCACGAGCGCTGGAAACCACGGGCTGATTGCTGTTGGTGTTAGACATACGCTTTGCATCTCCTTACGTGTTTGTTTTGGATTTGGAATCCGAACATAGCTTTGCCCCAGCCTGGCTTTCTATGCGGTTGTTTGCCTGCCAATCCATGGAGGAATATCCGTCTTTTTTGCTGCTTTTCCCTTTTTTAGGTTGATAGCGCCGTCATTTCGTGATACGCTTTTTTTATTCAAAGCTCTGGAAGCTCCGAAAGGAAGGATAGGTTATGACAAGAAGCCGGAACCGCATTCTGCCGGCGCTGCTGGCGCTATTGACCCTGCTCTGGGCGCTCCCGCTTTCCGCCCGGGCGGCCGATCTGCCCGAGGATGTAAACGCCTCGGCGGAGGGCATTTCCTGGTCCGCCGTCACCAGCGGCGGGGAAACGATTACCCAGGATTCGTACAGCGACAAGCTGCGGCTGCTGGTCTTTTTCGGCATTTCCGGCAGCTGCTCCAACTCCAACAGCACCCTGCGCGGCCTGGCACAGAGCAGCCTGGCGGACGACGAGGACTTTCAGATTATCGCCATCGGCTGCCGTCTGAGCTCCGTCAACCCCTCCGCCGACGCCCTGGAGCGCTACATGGACAACATTGCCGTCAACGACCGCATCACCTACGCCTGGTCCACGGGCGGGGGCCTTGCCGCCCTGAGCTATCTCAAGGCCGCCGGTATCATCAGCCCGGACTATAACATTGTCTCCTACGCGGTCAACATTGTTTTGGACGGGGAGGGACGGATCCGCTATGCCTGGACCGGCGGATACAGCCCCGCCTACTATCAGGCCATACAGGCGGCCCTGTCCGGCGGAGCGGGGAGCGGGGAGCCTGACCCCCAGGGAACCTATACCGTCAAGCTCAGCGGTACCTTTGACTATGCCGCCGCCTGGGAGGAGCTGGCGCTCATCAACAGCTGCCGGGCGGAGGCGGGGGTCTCCCCCATCACCCTGGATGCCGAGCTGACCCAGGCCGCCATGCAGCGGGCGGCGGAGCTTGCCGTGTATTATTCCCACACCCGGCCGGACAATTCCCACTGTTCCACCGTCAGCAGCAAGGCCAACCGGGAAAATATCGCCGTCAATTACCGCAGCGTGGAGGAGGTAATGGACGGCTGGATGAACTCCACCGGGCACCGGAACAACCTTCTGGCCAGCGACAATCAGTGCGGGGGCATCGGCTGCTTCACCGATGGGGACGGGGTGAAATACTGGGTACAGCTGTTTTCCAGCCGGCCGGGCAGCGAGGCCGGCATTCCGGATGCCCCCCAGACGGGAACGGCGGCGGTGGATACGGCTATGGAGTATCTGGAGCTGCCTCAGGCGGAGAATGCCTCCCTCTCCCTCCAGACATGGGAGACGGAGCGGCAGCGGTATCTTCTCCGCCACTTCAATCCGGAATTTGCCTCCGCCTCTCCCGACCTGCAGCTGAGCTATGCCGCCTCCTCCGACGAGGCGGTGGCCGCCGTGTTCCTGGCCGACGACGGGACAGTTTCCATCCTGGCTCTGGGGGCGGGAGAGGCGGAAATCACCCTGGGCCTGGCCTCCTCCCTGGACGGCAGCCCCTGGATACTGTATACCATTGACCTTACCGTACAGGGGATTGGACCCTTTCCCCTTCTGGACGCCGGGGATGGCGAGACTCAGGTGGGCAGCCTGCTGATAACCGGCCAGACTGACCAGCAGTGTCAGCTCTCCGTCTGGTGTACCGCGCTCCTGGAGACGGAGGGTACGCTCTATCTGGCCTGCTACGACGGGACGCGCCTCACCGCTCTCTATCAGGGCACATTCCAGGAGGGAATCCTCCATCTGCCGGACATTCCCGTTCAGGCGCTTCAGGGCTCCTTCCGTCTGATGATACTGGACGAATCACTCTGTCCGGTAATCCTTCCCGTAACCGAAATTGAAAGCAGTTCGCCAAATCATGGATAGCCTGACAAGCCCCTGCCATAATTCTTACATTTTTATAAATGATTCAAGAACTTTCTATTAATCTTCTGTTAATTGATATGTAACACTCTTGTAATACTTTTTGGGCGTGGTATCATAGGCTGCACCGAAGGGGGAATCGGATTCCCCTCCGGCATTCCTATGGCTTTTCAACCGTTTGGAGGAACTGCAAACCATGTCCATTCTGGAATTTGTGAAGGCGCTGAACTGGAGCATTGCCATCCTGTTCACCGTGCTCTACCTGTATCAGGGGCTCTATCTGGTGCTGGGGCTGGTGTGCCGCAGGCACAGGGACCGTCACCAGCCCAGCCGCCTGCACCGCTTTGCGGTGGTCATTTCCGCCCGCAATGAGGAGGGTGTCATCGGCCAGCTGCTGGACAGCCTGCGCAGGCAAAATTATCCCAGGGAGCTGCTGGATCTCTATGTGGTGGCGGACAACTGTACCGACGATACCGCCGGCGCGGCCCGGGCGGCGGGCGCCATGGTCTACGAGCGGAGGGACAATCTCCGCAAGGGCAAGGGCTACGCTCTGGATTACCTGTTCCGCCGCCTGAAGGAGGAGGGGAAAAACCACTACGACGGCTATTTTGTCTTTGACGCCGACAATCTGGTGGACGCCGACTTCGTCCGGGAGATGAACCGCACCTTTGACAAGGGCTATGACGCCGTCACCTGCTATCGCAACTCCAAAAACTTTGGGGACAACTGGATTTCCGCCGGATACTCCATCTGGTTTCTGCGGGAGGCCCGGTTTCTCAACTTCCCCCGCACCCTGCTGGGCACCAACTGCCATGTGTCGGGCACCGGCTTCCTGGTGTCCGCCCGGGTTATTGAAGAAAACGGCGGCTGGCCTTTCCACCTGCTCACCGAGGACATTCAGTTTTCGGTGGACTGCGCCATTCAGGGCAAGCGCATCGGCTACTGCGACAAGGCGGTCATCTACGATGAGCAGCCGGTCACCTTCCGCCAGTCCTGGGACCAGCGGCTGCGGTGGTCCAAAGGATTTTACCAGATTGACCGGGACTATACCCTGCCGCTGCTGAAGGGTATGTTCCGCCCCGGCCGGCTGGGCACCTCCTGCTATGACATGTTTGTCACCGTGGCGCCCGGTATGCTGCTTACCCTGGCCATGATTCTGTTCAACGCGGTCATCCTGGCCGCCTGTCTCACCCAGCCGGCCTATCTGGCCGCCCGGGTCATCCATGAGACCGGGGGCTTTCTCCTCTCCGCAGTGGGCAACTTTTACCTGGGTCTGCTGCTCTACGGACTGTGCACCGTCCTGTGCGAGTGGCGCCACATTCAGGCGCCCGCCTGGAAAAAGCTGTGCTACGTATTTACCTTCCCCGTGTTCATGTTTACCTATATTCCCATCTCCATCGCCGCCCTGGTACAGAAGGTGGAGTGGAAGCCCATCTATCACACCGCCGCCAAGCAGGTGGGCGGCATGAGCTGACGCAAAAAGCCGCCCTGCCGGAAGCAAATCCGGCAGGGCGGCTTTTTTACAGCTGAAAATCCTCGTCCTTCAGGCCGCTGAAATCGGGAGCCTTGGGCATGGGCGGCACCCGTTTCAGCGGATCGTACTGAAAGGCCCGGCAGCTGCCGGCGGGGGATACCACACCTTTTTTCGCACAGAGTATGTTTTCCTCATCCAGCTGTGTGCCCCGTTGGCAGTAGGCGCAGCGGGGCTCAATCTTTTTTTGGAACAGCATGGCGCACCCCCCTTTTCGCTTCCTTATTATAGCATGGCCCGCCTGTCCTTGCCAAGTTTTTTCTGGAGCCGGCGGCAGCCGCCAGGAAAAACAGCAGGAACACCACCCAGGCGCACACCACCGACAGCAGCAGGGTACTGGAAAAGGGAGTGCCGGCAATGTCGGCCACCTGCTGCACCAGATAGTGGGCCACCGGGGCCTCCAGAGGCACCACCCGCACCAGGGCGGCGGTAAACAGGGCGGCCAGGCCGCCGTGGAGCAGCTTGCCCACCAGATAGGTCCAGGCGGACAGGCCGCTGTCCCCCAGGAAGGAGAGCACCTGGCAGTGGACGGAAATACCCGCCCAGCCCAGGATAAAGGCTGCCATGGTGAGCCGGCCGCTGAGGGTACCCTCCCCCGACAGGGTCCACACCCCGGAGGAGATCTCCACCAGGCCGGTGAGCAGCCGCCGGGCCCATTCCGCCGTCATCCCCAGGGGGGCCAGCACCGTGCCCAGCACCTGGGCCAGGGCCGGAAGAAAGCCGGAGGAGACCAGCATCTGAAGGACCACGGTGAAGAAGATGACAAAGGCGCAGATATTCAGGGTGGAGAGAAAGGCGTTCTTTACCGCTCCGGTAAAGGCCGGAGTAAAGCGTCTGGCCTGGAAGCGGGGCGGCATCCGTCCCGGCCCCCGCCGGCCCTCCTCCTCCCTGCCGTAGAAGCGAAAGAGCACCCCCACACACACCGAGGCCAGGGCGTGGGCCAGGCAGAGCAGCACCCCCACCCGGCTGCTGGC
>CALWOL010000172.1 GCA_944383135.1 uncultured Flavonifractor sp. | reverse complement strand
GCCTCCGAGGGCGAGCTGAAGGGCATCCTGGGCTACACCGAGGACGCCGTCGTCTCCTCCGACTTCCTGGGCGACGCCCGCACCTCCATCTTTGACGCCGGCGCCGGCATCGCGCTGACCGACACCTTTGTGAAGGTGGTCTCCTGGTACGACAACGAGTGGGGTTACTCCAACAAGGTGCTGGACCTCATCGCTCATATGTATTCCGTGGACCACAAGTAAGTGACAGTCCCAGCCTGAGAAGCAAAAAACCGGGGCCCGCTCATCAGAGCGGGCCCCGGTTTTTTGCTGTTACGGACTGCCTGCCGCCCGGCACAGGGGAGCCAGGTCCTCCGCCAGCAGAAAGGCCCGGGCGCTGACGCTGTCCGCTGGTCCCTGGAAGGTAAGGACCGTTTCACCCTGAGCCGCCGACTGAACCTGAATGTCCAGCAGCCTGCCGCCGTCGCCGTAGAAGGCACAGACAAGCCGGGCCTCCCCGCTTCTGTAATAGGAGAGCTGGCAGATCACCGCATCCCCAACTCTCTCCGCCGTGAGGTCTGCCTCCTCCGCCGCCTCCGGCAGCGGAACGGGCGGGCTCATGTGGGTCTGGTAGAGCCGGAGCAGCTCCACCAGCACCGCCCCGTCAGCGCAGGGGGCATATTCCGCCCCCACATAGCCGTGGGGAGCACTGCCCGGCTCATAATAGGGCTGGAACAGCTCATAAAAACAATAGTCGTTGGTAAACCACCCCAGACCATACTGCCCGCACATCTCCAGCACGTCACCGTAGTAGGCCAGGGCCGAGGCGTATTCCGTGCCCAGGCTAAAGGCCGCCCGCTCAATCCGGGTGGCGGAGCCGGGGGCAAAGCGGGCAGTCTCTTCCCCCCATCGCTCCACCGTCTCCCGGTTGGACTGGTGCCAGACATGCGCCGTGGTATAGCTGACCGTCCCGGCGTCAATGGTAATCGGCCCCGTCAGGTCGCTGTTGGGGGAGATCATCACGTTGGAGGTCAGCCGCAGCTCCTTCTCCAGGGGCCCCTCCCCGCCCTCCAGGAACTGATCGTAGGCGGAGGGATACCACCACCGCTCTATCCCGTATTCCTCCGGCAGCTCCACATCCATGCCGCACCACTGTACCCACAGATCCCCTCCGCAGCGGATGGCCACCTGCTCCATATCCTCCTCCAGCACTACCGTGATTCTCTTATCGCTCTTGGCGTAGAGATAATAGCGGGAGAGGGGAGCATCCGTCTCGTACCGGGCCGCCGCCAGCTCCTTGCTGTACAGGCTCTGCCCGTCTCCCCGGACGGTCAGCGTCCCCGTCCCGCCGGTTTCGGACAGGTAGAGCTCGATTTTTGTGCCTGCCGGCAAATCTCCCTGGAGCACCAGGGGTTTTTCCGGAGAAATGGTGTCCTGCACGGCGTAGTAGGTCACCGGATAACCCGGTTTGAACATGGAGTGGTTGTTGTCGTCAATGTTCTCCCCCTCCACCGCCGTCATCTCCGCGTAGACGTAGGGCATTTCGCAGAAATTGGTGAGCATCTGCACCCCGTCAAACTGCTCCATAGCCTCCTGTACCGGCCCGGCATTCTCAATGGTCTCCGCCCACTCGTTGGCAGCGGTGGGCTCGTAAAGGAGGAAGCGGTCCGGGTCCTCCTCTCGGATGGACCGGGTCAGCTCCCCGTAAACCGCCGCCACATCCTCATAGGTGTAGGGTGTGAAGGGCAGTCCGGTGCTCAAATTGCCGTTGGAGCACTCCCAGAGGGGCTGGAAGGACAGCACCGAGCTGGGCACGTCCCGATAGCGCCGGGCCAGCAGGCTCCACATCCGCATGGCCTCCGCCTGCCGCTCCTGGTTGGTGAACAAATCGAACTCCCCCACGGAGGTGTAGCTGTCATAATCCGTCATCGTCCACCGGCCGGGCACCGTCATGGTGACCAGATTCAGGTGGATGCGCCAGCGGGCCGCCCAGGCCACCAGGGCATCCAGCTTCCGCAGGTTCAGCAGATTGGCCTGCTCCACATTCCGGTCGAACAGCAGGTCGTAGGTGATGAGGTACCGGGCGCAGTTGAAGCCGTACTCCGACAGCTTGCGGGCATCCAGACTGAACCGGGTCACGTCAATTCCCGTCTGCTCATAGTCGCCCCCCACCACCGCGCCGTTCCACAGGGGCAGGGCCTCCCCCGCCGCCGGGTCGGGCATGTCCGCCGCCGCTTCCAGCAGCTCCGGCGTCAGGCAGCCGGTATCGTACTGGGTCACCCGGGGGTCATCCCAGGGCACCAGGTACGCCTCCTCCATCCCCGGTGCGGAATCCAGAAAGCGGGTCAGGGCGGTCACCGCCTCCGCCCGGGTGAAGTCATCCGCCAGACGCATGGAGTTGCGCTCCGCATCGTAGTCAAAGAGGGTCTTCCCGGTAACGGCCGAGCACCGGCCGAAGGAGTAGCGGTAGGCCACGCCCACCATATCCCAGCCGTCATACACATAGTCGGCGTCCCCAAAGCCCCCCAGGTCGTAGGGATAGGGGTTTGGAATCAGGGCGAAGGGGTCGTGGTCGGTATAGATGGAGTCGATCTCCTCCCAGCACGCCTCCCCTATCCTGCTGTTCAGGGGCCCCCAGTCGGTGTTGAACTCGCTGTATGCTCCGCCCAGGGTGACCACTGCGTACAGCAGGGCGCACATACCCTCCACCCGGGTCATCACCTGCCGGGAATTCCTGGCCTCTGGCAGCTGTTCCTGCCACGCCGCCAGCTTTGCGGCATCGGCCAGCTCTACCGCTGTGTCCAGCATCTGGAAAAACTCTTGGTAGGTGATGGGCTCATCCGTGGGCTCCCCCAGCTCCGGGTAGGCCTGGGTGGAGAGTACCGGTTCCGCGGGCAGCTGGTCCCAAATGTAGAGTGCCTCCAGGGTCTGGTCGTACACACAGGAATCGGCGGCCGCCGTCATGTCCACATACTTTTTGCCGCCAATGGACACCCCCTCCATTTCCCGGCCCAGCAGCTGTTCCGCTGCGGTGCCAGGCAGATAGATGTGCCCTTCCTCGTCCTGCCAGCATTGGGCGGTGTACTGCGCTCCATTGCAGCTCACCCGCAGGGTACCCAGGTTGGTATACTCCCCCGCCGCCAGGCACACCGGGCAGGCCCCCCACAGCAACAGCAAACTCAGCACCAGGCCCATCAATCGCCGCACTCTCATTTTTCTCTCCCCCCAGCGGATTCAGGATAAATCATTATATCCCATTTTCTCCCTTTCGACAAGACGCCGGGGCCTCCCGCTTCCGGCGGGAGGCCCCGGCTTTTGTGTTTGTCACCCCAGAGGGATGGAGACGGGCTGGTCCAGATTGGAGACGGTGGTGTAATCCAGGGTAAAGGTGACGGTCTCCCAGAGATAATCTGTCAGGAAATATTCAAACTGATATCTGCCCGGCGAATCCTCGTCGTCCATCATGCTGTAACCCCTGGTGTTGTGGACGCCCCCCTCCGGGTCGCGATACTCCAGCTCAAAGGGGGAACGGTACGCGGCGGCGTTCACCGTGACCACCCACTGCTCCCCCAGCTCCGCGATGTTGGTCCGCCGGACCGAGAGGCCGGTCATCGCCTCCGGCAGGGTACCGGTGTGGGTACCGTCGGCCAGGTTCACCGTGATGGGACGGGCTTCCTTGTCCAGCCATATCGCTCCGTCCAGATGCAGAGTCAGGTCCTCCACATCCTCCACAAAGTACAGGCTCTGGAAGTAGTAGGTGTAGAAGCCGTCCCCCTCTGCCCGGCCGGTGGCCGAAACCGAGCTGTCCACCGCCTCGTAAACCCTTCCGTCTCCGTCGGTGAAGTGGAACTCCAGGCTCTGGAGCCAGGCGGTGTTGTCTCCGTCGTCCTCCAGATAGAGGGCGGTTTTGGTGGGGGTGAGCTCCAGCCGGTCCACCAGCAGCCGCTGGCCGTCCAGCTCCACCCACCGGTCCACCGGAATCTCAACGGCCGGGGCGGTTCTGTCCGGGTCCAGGGCAATCTGGAAGGTGTAACTAAGATCCAGCCGTCTGCTCTCCCCTTCCAGGTCTGTGCCCCACAGCTCCACATCCATGGTCAGCACCCGGGGAAGTTCCTCCAACTCCTTGAAGTGGATTTCAAATCGCTTCAGCTCCTCCCCGCTGGAGGTACTGCCCACCGAATAGCCGGTCAGGGGCGTCCCGTTCTCGTCCTTCAGCGTGCAGGAGGCGCTGTAATAGGAGTATCCGCCTCCTTCCGTGCGGTAAAAGACCACCATCTGCTGCTCGTCGGCAATCACATAGTCCAGGGTAAGGGTAACGCCGTCACAGGTCTGGCTCTGGCCGATATACTGTACATAGTCGTGCTCCACCGCCGCAGACAGGCTGGGGGAAAAGGCCACCGCCGCCGCCAGCTCCCGCAGCACGGGGACGTTGGCGCAGGCCAGAGCGAAGGTGGGCATGGCGTTCACCGCCACCACAAAGGCGGCGCACACCCCGGCGATGCTCCCCAGGGAGACACCCCACCGCTTTCCCAGCCGGCGGCGCCTCGCCCGGGCCTTTGCCCGCAGGGCGGTGCCCTCCAGGGCGGAGGGCGTCTGGTCCAACTCCCGGAGCAGCTGCCAATATTCCTGCTTTCGGTTCATAATGCTCCCTCCTCGTCCGCCGTCAAGTCCAGCTTCAGCAATGCCAGGGCCTTCCGCTGGCGGGTGGAGACCGTTCCTCTGGGCAGGTCCAGGGCGGCGGCGGTCTCCTCCAGCGTCAGGCCGGTAAAGTACCGCAGGATGATGACATCCCGCAGGGAAGGGGACAGGCGGCGGATGGCCTCCTTCAGGGGGAGGGCATCGAATTCCTCCTCCGCAGTCTCGGGCAGCGTCTCCACCGCCAGCTCACGCTTCCGCCGCCGCAGCTCATCCCGGCAGACGTTCACCAAAATCCGCACTAGCCAGGTCTCCAGGTACCGGCTCTCCCGCAGCCTCCGGTAGCCCAGATAGCCCTTGTATACCGCCTCGTCCACCGCGTCCACCGCGGCGCTCTCGCTGCCCAGGGTCAGCAGGGCGGCCCGGTACAGCTTTCCGCGGGCGTTTTCCGCCCGTTCCAGATACTCCAGCTCCGTCAAGCTCCATCGCCTCCTCTCTGCCCATTAGACGAAGTGGGGGTACAGTTTGATTGTGCGGCGGCAAAAAAATTTCCCGCTTCTCACCCTGCCGGCCCATGAACGACTCTCCCCGACTGCAAAAAGGGTCTGCTTGCAGCATGGACCGTTCGCACCTGCCTGTCATTGTGACCCGGTGCGCACACTGGCACGGCAATCCGGATTCCCGGCAAGAAGGGCGGAGTTCCATGAAAAGGGCCCCCGGAACATCGTTCCGGGGGCCCAAAGCCTTGGCAATTGCTTAGTACATGCCGCCCGCCCTTCCTGGGGATTTTGAGGCTGCCCACGCAAGTGTGCAAAAGCCTCCGTATCCTTTCTGCCGCAGGGCTCTTGCGGAATTTGGGGGTGAGCATCCGATGTTCGG
>CALWOL010000171.1 GCA_944383135.1 uncultured Flavonifractor sp. | reverse complement strand
CGTGGGGCTGCATAGAGAAATATGAACTTATAATTTGGTTGGTTTTGCGTAAAACCGCGCTGTATCAGGCTTTGGTGGCGTTTATGGAGTAGTATAAAGATATGGAATCCGGCGTTTGAACGCCGATTCCTAATTTCATGGTACAAATCCCCTCTTTTGGCATATTGGCCGGAATATTATATCCCATTGCCCGGGAAAAAACAAGGGGGGCCGCCCCCTTGCCTTTCCAGGCCGCCCCCTTGCCTTTCCGGGCAAAAGCGTGTAGAATCTGGGGTGCGGTATCTTTGATGGAGGGAGGGAGTTCCATGCGGCTGGGGCAGACCGGCGATATTACCCAGGGCGTCATCTGGAAGCAGCTGCTGGCCTTCTTCTTCCCCCTGTGGTTCGGCACCTTTTTCCAGCAGCTGTACAACACGGTGGACACGGTGGTGGTGGGCCGGTTCGTGGGCAAGACCGCCCTGGCGGCGGTGGGCTCCACGGGGGTCATCGTCAACCTCACCGTGGGCATCTTCACCGGCCTGGCCGCCGGGGCGGTGGTGGTCATCGCCCAGCGCTTCGGCGCCAGAATGGGGGAGGAGGTCCACAAAAGCGTCCACACCGCCATGCTGCTGGCCCTGCTCATGGGGGTGTTCTTCACCGTTGCCGGCTTCCTGCTCACCCCCTGGGCCCTGCGGGCCATGAACACCACGCCGGAGGCCCTGCCCGGGGCCGTCCTCTACCTGCGGGTGTACTTTCTGGGCATGATTCCCAATCTGGTGTACAACATGGGCACGGCGGTGCTCCGGGCGGTGGGGGACTCCCGCCGGCCCCTGTACTTCCTCATGGCCGCCTCCCTGTGCAACATTGTGCTGGATCTGCTGCTGGTGGTGGGCTTCCGCCTGAATGTACTGGGGGTGGCCCTGGCCACGGTGGCCTCCCAGCTGCTCTCGGCGGTGCTGGTGGTCCTCTCCCTCACCCGGGCCCACGGGGCCCCCTTCCAGCTCTTTCCCAGGTCCCTGGCCATCCATCCCCGCCTCTTCCAGGCCATCCTCCGGGTGGGGGTGCCCACCGCCCTGCAGTCGGTGATGTACAGCTCCTCCAACCTGGTCATCCAGGCCTCCATCAACTCCTTCGGCACCGACGCCGTGGCCGCCTGGACCGCCTACGGCAAGATGGACGTCATCTTCTGGATGACCATCACCGCCATGTCCCAGTCGGTGACCACCTTCGCCGGACAGAACTACGGCGCCGGGAAATATGACCGGCTGAAGCAGGGGGTGATGGTGTCGGTGGGCATGAGCACCCTCATTACCCTGGCCATCAGCGCCGTGATGTTCCTCTTCGCCCGGCCCATCCTCACCATCTTTACCCCGGACCACGATGTGCTGGAAATCGGGGTGGCCATGGTCCGCTTCCTGGCCCCCTGCTACCTCACCTACATCCTCATTGAGCTGCTCTCCGGCGCCATCCGGGGGGCGGGCAAATCCCTGGTGCCCACCCTCATCACCGTGTTCGGGGTGTGCGGCCTGCGGCTGCTGTGGCTGTTCACCGCCGTGCCCGCCCACCACACCATCGAGATGGTGGAGGCCAGCTACCCCATTACCTGGACCGTCACCTCCCTGGCCCTGCTGCTCTACTACCGCTTGGGCAAGTGGCTGACGCCTCCCAGGGAAACGATGTGAAAAAAGTGCCCGAACCACAAGGTTCGGGCGCTTTTTTCATTCCTCTTCCAGCCAATCGGTGTGGAATGCCTCCTCCTCCGGCCTGTCCGTCCGCCGGTAGGTGTGGGCGCCGAAGCAGTCCCGCTGGGCCTGGAGCAGGTTGGCCGGAAGCACCGCCGCGGCGCTGCCGTCCAGCCAGCTCAGTCCGGCGGCCAGGGCGGGGACGGGGATACCCAGGGTAAGGGCGGCCGCCGCCGTCCGCCGCCAGCCGGGAAGGGCTTCCCGGAGGGCATGGGCAAAGACCCGGTCTGTAATCAGGCTTTCCGCCCCCCGCCTTCGGGCGGCGGCCACCTCCTCCAGCAGGGGACTGCGGAGAATACACCCCGCCCGCCACAGCAGGGCAATCTGTCCCCAGTCCAAATCCCAGCCCCACTGGTCCGAGGCCGCCCGCAGCAGCTCCACCCCCTGGGCGTAGGCCGCCACCCGGGCCCCGTACAGAGCCCGGCCCAAATCCGCCGCAAAGCCCGTCCGGTCCGCTGGGCGGGGGACCTCCGGCCGGGGATAGAGGGGGGCGGCGGCCAGCCGGGCCTGCTTCTGGGCGGACAGGCTGCGGGCAAACACCGCCTCCCCGATGAGGGGGATGGCCACCCCCAGCTCCAGGGCGGCGGACACCGCCCAGGCTCCGGTGCCCTTCTGTCCGGCCTGATCCAGGATTTTATCCACCAGAGGGGCGCCGTCGGCGTCTTTCCGGGCCAAAATTCGGGAGGTGATGTCCAGCAGGTAGCTGCCCCGGCCCTCTCCGCCCCAGCGGGCAAGCACCTGGCCCGCCTCCCCGGCGGACAGGCCCAGGCCCTCCCGCAGCAGATGAACGGCCTCGCAAATGAGCTGCATTTCCCCATATTCAATCCCGTTGTGGACCATTTTGACAAAGTGGCCCGCCCCCTGGGGACCCACCCAGCCGCAGCAGGGGGCGCCGTCCGCCGCCCGGGCGCTGAGGTCCGACAGCAGCCCCTCCACCAGGGGCCAGGCCTCCCGGCTCCCCCCGGCCATGATGGAGGGGCCCAGCAGGGCCCCCCGGCTTCCGCCGGAGATGCCCGCCCCCACATACCACAGTCCGGCCGCCTCCGCCCGGCTTACCCGCCGGGCGGTGTCCCGCCAGTGGCTGTTGCCTCCGTCCAGGATGCCGTCCCCCGGCTCCAGAAGAGGGAGCAGGCCGTCCAGCACCTGGTCCACCGCCTCTCCCGCCGGCACCATCAGCAGAATGCTCCGGGGCCGCCGGACCAGGGCGGGCAGCTCCTCCAGAGCCGCCGCCTGGGGAACCTCCGGATGGGCCCGGCGAAAGGCCGCCGCCCGGGCCCCGTCCCGGTCGTACACCGCCACCCCATATCCCCTGGAGCGGGCGTTGCGGGCCAAATTGGCCCCCATTACCCCCAGACCCACCAGGCCCAGCTCCGCCAGTGCCATGCGTCCCGCCTCCCTTTTCCCGTTTTTCCTATTTTACTCCGCCCCACAGTCCAGAGCAACGGTCTTTTCTCTCTCAAATTCCTCTTGCAAAACTCGAACATATGTTGTATACTTTACTCGAACATAAGTTCTGCCGTTTTGGCGGAACTTTTCCACACCCGCCGTCGTCTATGTGGATAAGAAGAGCTATGGTCCGTTCTATGGGACAGCGGATAGGGGATACTGTGCTTATCAGGACACGATGAGCAGGAGGGATTGCCATGGAGACCATTTACTACCGTCTGAACGCCGCCCGCATTACCGCAGAAGGGGACCAGAAGGTTTCCGGCGGGGAGGGGACCTGCTACGCGGTGCTGCCCCGAAGGACCCGGCCCGTCCCGGAGGAGGGGAAGGTGCTGGACTTTGCCGCCTGCCGCCGCCGGCTTCTGGCGGAGGAGGAGACCCACGCGCCGGCGGAGCCTGTCCTTCCGGAGGAGGCGGAGAAGGCGCCCGCTCCCCGGCGGGGGCTGTCCCTCTGGCTGCTTGCGGACCTCTGCGCCTCGGTGGCGGTGGTGGGCTTTGCCGCCCTGGCTGCTTTTGGAGTGCTGCTGGGGTGAGCCGGAACACAGAATGATGTGGGAAAAGAAACAGCCGCGGCGGGCTTATGCCCCGCCGCGGTATTTGTTTCGGGTGGCGATGCCCCCCCGGATGTGCCGCTCGGCCTTGTTTTCATCCAGCACCTGCTTGACCTGGAGGTAGAGGGTGCGGTTGAAGGCGGGCAGCCGCTCACTCAGGTCCTTGTGTTTGGTTGTGATGAACTAGAACGGTATGATCCAGTCCAAGATCGCCCAGCAGCCGGAGATAGATCTCCACATGGCCTTCCTGATCCACCTCGATTTTCTGAACAATCCGTCTCAGTTGGGCGTTGGTCATCTCACGGACATCAGCGATCTGCTCCAGCTGGGAGAAGGTCTGCTGGATCAGCTGTTCCAACTGCTCCCCCTTCTCCAGATTGAGCTCGGCTAGAGACAGCTCCTTTTTCAGCCGGGAAAGCTCCTCGCGCATTCCGCCCAGCTTCTGGTTGAGCTCTTCCCTGGAGATCAGGTCGTCCGTGTACATGTCCATGTATTTACTTCGGACCTTTTCCAGTTTAGACAGCTTATCCCGCAGTTCTTGGCTGTAGTCCTGATTTTCTTGCTTTGCCCTGTAGATCCGGTTGAACTCACCCACCACGTACCGGATCACTTGCTTTTTCGACTGGAGAATTTGGGTAAAATAGGCCTGTAAGACCTGGATCAGCTCCTCCTCATCTACAGCCACAGCGTTGGGACAGCTGTCCGGTCCCTTGGCGTTGTGTCCGGAGCAGACCCAGCGGACATAGGTGTTCTTATAGGTGCGGACAGTCCGCCGGAAGGACCATCCGCACTCTTTGCATCGAATCAAGGTGGAAAACAAATACTTGTTGCTCTGCCGCATCTTCTCCACCTTGAACTGCCGCCCCCGCTCCGCCATCAGACGCTGGGCCTGCTCAAACTGCTCAGGCTCAATGATGCGCAGCTCCGGCCGCTCTACCACCATCCAATCCCCTGCGTCCCTGTCCACCCGGCGCCCGGTGAGGAAGTCGGCTACCTCCTGTTTGCCGTTGATGATCTTCCCGGTATAGAGCTCGTTGGTCAGGATACGGCATACGCCAGCTTGACTCCACTGACAGCCGCGCTTGGTGCGGTGGCCCTGGGCGTTCAGCATGTGGGAGATCTTGGCCGCTCCGTATCCGTCCTGCAGATACCAGCGGTACATCTGGCGGATCACCTCTGCCTCCCCCTCATTGATGGCCAGGTTGAAATAGTCCCCCGGCGTCTTGTCATAGCCGTAGACAATATTGGGGACCCGCCCCTTTTCCGCGTTCAGTTTCTTGCCGAACTTCACGCGTTTTGAGGTGTTGGCGCTCTCCTCCTGGGCCAGCGCCCCGAAGATGGTCAGGACAAATTCGCTGTTGCCCATGCTGGTCATGTTGGCGGTAAGGAATTGGGTTTCAATGCCCAAGGCCTTCAACTTCCGCACATTTTGCAGGAGATCCACAGTATTTCGGGCAAATCGGGAGATATCCTTTACGACCACCATATCGAAAAGTCCCCGCTCGGCGTCAGTCATCATCCGCAGAAATTCCTTGCGGTTCTTAATTTTTGTTCCAGAGATTCCCTCATCGGCATAGAGGCGGATCAGAGTATCGCCGGTGCGTTTTGTGTATTCGGTGAAAAATTCCTTCTGGGCCTCCAGACTGTTCAGCTGATCTTCTTTGTCGGTGGACACCCGACAGTAGGCCGCAATATTCATGGCATATCCCTCTGTTAAAATATTACCATTCTGTTATGACCGTATTATATCAAATGTTTTAATTGAATACAAGAAAAATTCGATTGCTTTTTGACTTATTCTGATTATAATAATAATTAGAATAATTAGAATAACTGGAAAGAAAGTGATAGATGCATGTTGACAGAGAGCGGGACGGTTGAGCTCAAACGGAAGTATGTGGATGACATCAAAAAAACAGTAATCGCCTTTGCCAATGGAGACGGCGGCACCGTATATATCGGAGTGGAGGATGACGGCGCTGTCACCGGCGTAGAAGACCCGGATGGAACCATGCTCCAAGCGGCCAACACCCTGCGGGATGCCATCCGTCCGGATGTGACCCTCTTTGTGGCGTGCAACGCGGAGGAACTGGAGGGAAAAACTATAGTAACACTCCGGGTACAGAGGGGAACGGCCCGCCCCTACTATCTGGCGGGAAAAGGAATTCGGCCGGAGGGGGTATTTGTCCGCTTTGGGGCCTCCACAGTACCTGCCACAGAAGCAGCCATTCTAGACATGATTCGGGAGACCAGCGGGGATTGTTACGAGGCATCCCGCTCTCTTAACCAGCAGCTGACCTTCCAAAAGGCAGGAGAATACTTTCAAAAACAGGGACTCGCCTTTGGGGAACAGCAGAAGCGGACGCTGGGACTGATCGGGTCAGACGGCACCTATACAAATCTGGCTCTGCTGCTCTCCGAGCAGTGTATCCACACGCTGAAACTCGCGGTGTTTCAAGGGAGCCGAAAGACCGTATTTCGAGACCGGGCAGAGCTCACCGGCTCCCTGCTGAACCAGCTAGACGAGGCCTTTGCTTATATTGACCGCTTCAATAACACCCATGCAGACTACCGGGGCCTGGAACGGGTGGATGTGCGGGATTATCCGGTACAGGCCATCCGAGAGGCGCTGCTAAACGCCATTATCCACCGGGATTACAGCTTCCGCGCACCTACCCTCATCAGCATCTTTGACGACCGGATTGAGTTTGTCTCAGTGGGCGGTCTGGTACGTGGTTTGACGAAGGAGGATATCCTGCTGGGAGTATCTGCCCCGCGGAATGAGCAGCTGGCCAATGTGTTTTACCGCCTGCGCCTGATTGAGGCCTATGGTACCGGGATGCCCAAGATCCAGGAGTGCTATCGGGAGCAGCCGGTACAGCCGGTGATTGAGATTGCAGATCACGCCTTCAAGGTAACGCTGCCCAATCTGAACTACGGCCGGGAAGCCCAAGCGGCAGAGACTCGGCGCACCAGCGGCCTGACGGAGCGTGAGGCCACGGTTCTGGCTTTGCTGGAAGAGCGTGGATCCATTACTCGGAGAGAGGTAGAGAAAGCCCTGGGCGTCTCCCAGGCCACGGCAATCCTTGCCCTGCGGGAGATGACCCGGAAGGGCCTGCTACGCAAGACTGGCGGAGGCCGCACCCAGGCGTATTGCCTGCCGGATAGATAAAAAAGTTCCGCCATCCAACAGGTGGACGGCGGAACGGCGTTATGTACCAGTTTTGGGCAGTTCCTGCCCGCTCTCCTCTTGCACCCGACGGAGGATCTCCTCCAGCTTGGGCTGGTTGACCTCCACGAAGAGCTTGACCAGAAAATCGGCGGTGGCCTCCACCGTGTTGGGATTGTGGAACGTATAAGTCAGCTTGGGCCGCTTCAAGGCGGAAGCCACCTCCTCTCATTCAGTATCCCATAGATATGCGTGGTCGGCCTATCGTATGCGTCCGTTTTTTCAATCTCAGTATGCCTGTGTGGCCGCTTTCAGATTTGAAAAGTGCAGCTCCAGATACCGCTTTCCCCCGATTTTCTTTGTCGCGGCGCGGCGCTCTTTGTGTTGTGCCAGGACTCCCTCTCCTGCCAGACGCCGGCTCATGTCGGTCTTGGTCAGTTCATGGTACGGCGTGGCCGTGTGGAAAAACTGCAGCAGGGCCTCCGCGCGAATACACAGGGCATCGTTCTCCACAACACAGTCGCTCGAATCGCGGATCTTTTTGCGTGGAACCACATGGAAGGCGTTGTTCCGATAGCCCCGCAGGATGTACCAGCTCAGGTTTCCGGCCGGGGCAGGACGCGTCACCCGCTTGACGCTTTGGCGCTGTCTGTCGAGCAGGCCGTTCAGAATGGTTTCGGCCCTGGCCAATGCCTGAGCGAAATACATTTCTGTGACAGCACCGAGATCCTCGGCAAAGCTGTAGAACAGATGGATTGCCCAGAGCAGCACCATCCGGTTTTTTCGCAGGCGGATGTCAACGCCCGTTGTGACCGCATCCAGTGCCCGGCGGAGCTTCTCGATCTCCTCATCCAATCGGGGCAGCAGCCACAGAAGGAAATGGTGAAAAGCTGTAGCCGCTAACCTGCGGTCATTATCGCTCCCACCCCTCAGCTGTTCACGGAGTTCCACCGAAACCAGCCGTGTCAGGTCGGAGGGGTTGTCCAGCTGAAATTCCCCAGTAAAAGCCAGCCCTGCCTGGCAGAAACGCTCCTCGACCAACCTCTTGGACGTCATCCGCACACGGTCCACGTCGTTGGAGGCAAAGCGCAGCACTTCGGCGATCAGCTCCAGCCGGGCCCTCCGCTCCGCCGCTGACGCGCTCCTGGCCAGGTCATCCACCAGAACCACTTGATCCCGGTAGAGGCACACCTGGTTGATGGTTGCCGCCGCCGTGGAGTGCGCGTCGAGCTGGGCCCAACAGCGCCCGGGGCGATGCTTGTCGTCATACAGCAACAGGTATCGCTGCGCCAGAGTGGTTTTCCCCAGGTTTTGCCCACCAACGATGGCCAGCGACGGCAGGGTGGTTAGGTTGAGCTGTCGGACACAGGAACGCAAACTGCTGAAAATGGTGAACCCCCAAACCGGCAGCAGGATATGGTCATACTGCCCCAACCGCTGGCATAGTTCCTTCACAGCGTCAATCGCCGGCAGCTCAGGATCCCAGGCCAGGTGGGCCCTAGCGACCTTGTCCGCAACCTGATATTTTAGACTATCTGGCATACCGAGCACAGTGTCTCCACAAACATAAGCCCAATGTCCACCTTCTAACTGGCAGAGGCCGTGCTCCCGGAAGTAGAGAGTTTTGGGCTCAGTCGAGCTCTTTTCGACTAGCGAGATGAGGTGCGCATCGAG
>CALWOL010000170.1 GCA_944383135.1 uncultured Flavonifractor sp. | reverse complement strand
AACATTGGGGCGGACGGACTCCAAAAGTGTCTGTTTCTGTGATGAATTCGAAGATCAAGCAGTTGTGCCGCATGGCGGGGATAGATGCTCTTACGACGGTGTACTGTAGGAAATCCCGCCGCCGTGGAGGACGCCATGAAGGCCTGGGACCACCTGATGTACCAGGGCTACGGCGCCCGGGACGTGGTGGTGGCGGGGGATTCCGCCGGGGGCAACCTGGCCCTGGGGCGCACCCACCTGCTGAAGCAGGCGGGGCGGCGGCTGCCCCGGTCCCTCATTCTCTTCTCCCCCTGGACGGATATGACCGCCAGCGGCAAGTCCTACCAGGAGCGGGAGGACATGGACCCGGTGCTCACCCTCAACTATATCTACGCCGTGCGGGACGCCTATGCCAGGGGGCGGGATCTGTCCGATCCCTGTCTGTCCCCCCTGTTCGCCGACCTGTCCGGCTTCCCCCCCACCCTGATTCAGGCGGGCACCAACGAGATTCTCCTCTCCGACGCCATCCGCCTGCGGGACCGGCTGATCCAGGCCGCCGTTCCCTGCCGGCTGGAGGTGTGGACGGATTTGTGGCACGTGTTCCAGATGTTCCCCATGAAAAAGGCCGGCGAGGCCATGGAGAGCGTGGGGCGCTTCCTGCTGGAGACCCTGTAACGCCATACTCTTGCGGATTTGGTCGGAATATGGTAAAGTAGCTTCCATAGAGGAAAGGGAGGTCTGCCCCCATGGACGACGGTCTGCAATATATCCGAAAAAACGCGCTGAAAGGCTGCAAATGCCGGATGGACGAGCCTTTTATGTTTGTCAGCTATTCCCATGACGACAAGGAGATTGTTCAGGACTGGTTCCTCCAGCTGTACCGTCTGGGCTATAACCTGTGGATTGACGTGGCCAACCTGCCCCATAACCAGCAGTCCTGGGAGGACGCCGCCGAGGACGCCCTGCTCAGCAGCAGCTGCATCCGCCTGCTCTTCTTCCGCAGCGAAAACTCCATGAAGAGCGTGAATATTTACGAGGAGCTGAGTAAAGCCAACGCCCGGCTCCCCAAGCTGGACATCACCATCATCGACATCTGGCGGGAGCCGGAGGTCAACGCCTCCAACTTCCTGAACTCCTTCCTCCCCAAAATTCAGGTGGCTGACGAGGCGGGCAAGGCCTCCCTCCGCACCCAGCGGGACATCTCCCGGAAGATTTTCCGCATTGCCAGCGCCGAGGCCAACGCCGTCCAGGACGGCATCGCCGGCCTGGTGGAGGTATTCCAGGACGTGGACTTCCACCCCACCCAGCCGGCGCAGCCCCAGGCGGACCCGGCGGCGGCAGCGCCCGTGACAGAAGCCCCCACGGCGGAACCCGCTCCCCCGCCGGTAAAGCGGGGACGGGGCCGGCCCGCCGGCTCCAAAAACAAACCCAAGACCCCGGCGGCGGAGCGGCCCGCTCCGGCAGCCCCCGCTCCCGTTATCTCTGCAACGGCGCCGGAGGGAGGCGCCTCCCTGCTGGAGGTGTTTGACAAGGTGCTGGAAGAGTTTGTCCCGCTGAAAACCCGGCAGGAGCCCATCAAGGGCCATCCCATGTACTACTACTTCCAGGACGAAATTCCCCAGGTGTTGCTCCGCACCGGGCTGGTGGACGCCCAGCGCTACCATACCGCCGCCAGCGCCGGCAAGGGCATGTGGTCCGCGGTGCCCTGGATCGGCATTTTTGACCGGCAGATTACCACCTCCGCCCAGCGGGGGGTGTATATCGTCTACCTCTTCTCCGCCGATGGGGAGTCCCTCTACCTCACCCTCAACCAGGGCTGTACCGACCTAACCCGGGAGTACGGCGGCCGGGAGGCCAACCGCATGATGAAGGAAAATACCGTCCGCGTCCGGGCAACGGTGGACGCCCGGGGCTTTGCCGCCGACGACGGCGCCGTGCTGGGAGAGCACCTGCCCCCCCTGGCCCAGGGCTACCAGAACGGCGTGATTTTCTACAAGCGCTACCACAAGCACGCCTTGCCCGGCGAGGAGGAGCTGCGCCTGGATTTGAGCCGGATGCTTCAGATCTATCAGGACTACGCCGCCCGCTTTTAACCCGTATCCCTGTAAAAATCCCGCCGGAGGACCGGCGGGATTTTTTGTGCCGGGGCGCGGCCTTCCTGCGGCCGCTGACGGAGGCGGCTTCCGCCTGGCAGAGCCCCGGGAAAAGTTGATTTTCCCCCTTGACATATGAACAATTGTGCATATAATATTATTTGAACAATAATTCATATATTACAGAAAGGAAGTGCTTCCATGGCGGATTGCAGAGAGGTGGAGCGCTGCGACTACATGCACGTGCATCAGGACATTGTGGAGCAGGTGAAGCGGGCCCTGCCCGATGAGGAGGCTCTGTATGACCTGGCGGAGCTGTTCAAGATTTTTGGCGATTCCACCCGCATCCGTATTTTGTACGTGCTGTCCGAGTCGGAGATGTGCGTGTGCGACCTTGCCCAGCTGCTGGGGATGACCCAGTCGGCCATCTCCCACCAGCTGCGCTCCCTGAAGCAGTGCCGGCTGGTCAAGGCCCGCCGGGACGGCAAGACGGTATTCTATTCCCTGGCGGACAGCCATGTGCGCACCATCCTGGCCCAGGGTATGGAGCATGTGGCGGAGCTGCTGCCCCTGCATATTTTATAAGGAGAGGAGTGAGGAACATGAAAAAGCGCTTTTCCCTCAAAAATCTGGACTGCGCCAACTGCGCCGCCAAGATGGAGGCGGCCATCAAGCGGCTGGACGGGGTAAACGACGCCTCCGTCAGCTTTTTGAGCCAAAAGCTCACCTTGGATGCCGACGACGCCCGGTTTGAGGAAATCCTCCGCCAGGCCGTCCAGGTCTGTAAAAAGGTGGAGCCCGACTGCACCATTCTGCTGTAAGGGGCGGTGTATCATGTCCAATTCACACCGGAGGATGCTTCTGCGGCTGATCGCCGCCGCAGGGCTGCTGACCGCCGCCCTGCTTCTCCCCCTGGCCGGATGGGCCAGGCTGGCGGTGTTCCTGCTCCCCTACGCCCTGGCCGGGTGGGATGTGCTGTGGCGGGCGGCCCGGAACATCGTCCACGGCCAGGTTTTTGACGAAAATTTTCTCATGGCCCTGGCCACAGTGGGCGCTCTTGCCACCGGGGAATACCCAGAGGCGGTGTTCGTCATGGTCTTTTACCAGGTGGGGGAGCTGTTTCAGAGCTGCGCCGTGGCCCAGTCCCGCAAGTCCATCGCCGGGCTGATGGATATCCGGCCGGACTACGCCAATCTGGTGACGGACGGCGGGCTTATCCAGACAGATCCAGAAGAGGTGGCGGTGGGCGACGCCATTGTTATCAAGCCCGGGGAGCGCGTCCCTCTGGACGGGGTGGTGCTGGAGGGAAGCTCTACCCTGGACACCGCCGCCCTCACCGGCGAGTCCCTGCCCCGGGAGGTTCAGCCCGGCGGAGAGGTGATTTCCGGCTGCGTCAACCTGTCCGGCCTGCTGAAGGTGCGGGTCACCCGTCCCTTTGCGGCCTCCACCGTCTCCCGGATTCTGGAGCTGGTGGAAACCGCCGCGGAGCGGAAAGCCAAGGCGGAGCACTTTATCACCCGGTTCGCCCGGTATTACACCCCCATTGTGGTGCTGGCGGCGGCGGTGCTGGCTCTCCTGCCCCCGCTGTTTACTCCCATTTCCTGGACGGAATCCATCCAGCGGGCCCTGAACTTTCTGGTGGTGTCCTGCCCCTGCGCCCTGGTTATCTCAGTGCCCCTGGCCTTTTTCGGCGGCATCGGCGGCGCCTCCCGGGACGGCATTCTGGTAAAGGGGGGCAACTACCTGGAGGTACTGGCCCGGACGGAGGTGGTGGTCTTTGACAAAACCGGCACCCTCACCCGGGGGGGCTTCCAGGTCACGGAGCTCCAGCCGGAGGCGGGCAGCGGGGAGGAGCTGCTGGAGCTGGCCGCGCTGGCGGAGTGCTGGTCCGGCCATCCCATCTCCCGCTCCCTGAAGGAGGCCTGGGGCCGGGAGCCGGACTCCGGACGGGTCTCCGACGGGGAGGAGTTCCCCGGACGGGGGGTACGGGCCGTGGTGGACGGGCGGACCGTCTGGGTGGGCAACGCCAGGCTCATGGAGGAGCTGGGCCTGCCCTTCCAGCCCGCTCCGCCGTCGGCTGCCGCCGTCTATGTGGCAGCCAGCGGACGCTGCCTGGGCCGCATCCTCATCTCCGACAGAATCAAGCCCGACGCGGCGGAAGCCGTCGCCGCCCTGAAGGCCCTGGGCGTGCGCAAAACCGTGATGCTCACCGGAGACACCCAGGCGGTGGGGGCGGAAATTGCCCGGCAGCTGGGGATAGACGAGATTCACGCCCATCTGCTCCCCGCCGGCAAGGTGGAGTGGGTGGAGGCCCTGCTGAAGGAGGTATCCCCCAAAGGCGCCCTGGCCTTCGTGGGGGACGGCATCAACGACGCCCCCGTCCTCTCCCGGGCGGACGTGGGCATTGCCATGGGCGGACTGGGCTCCGACGCCGCCATCGAGGCGGCGGACATCGTGCTTATGGACGACAAGCCCTCCAAGCTGGTCCACGCCATCGTCCTGGCCCGGCGCACCCTGGCCATTGTCCGGCAAAATATCGTCTTTGCCCTGGGGGTAAAGCTGCTGGTTCTGGTCCTCAGCGCCCTGGGCTGCGCCAGCCTGTGGGCGGCGGTCTTTGCCGACGTGGGAGTGTCGGTGCTCGCCATTCTCAACGCCATGCGCTGCCTGCGCCGCCCCAGGCTGCCCTGACCCCCCCCGCAGAAAGAGGGCCGTCCCCGCCGGGACGGCCCTCCTTTTGTATGCTTACTGGTTCCGGTCCGCTTCAATCAGCAGCTTTACCGCCTCAATTCCCACCTCCAGGGCGGCGGAGAGGTCATGGCTCTCCGTCTGGTCCAGACCGGCGGCCTCCCGCTCCTGGTTCCAGATAACGTGGAAGCAGGAGCCGCACCGCACACCCAGGGCGGCGGCGCAGCAGAACAGGGCGGCGGACTCCATCTCGGAGGCCAGCACTCCCAGCCGCTTCCACGCCTCCCATTTGTACAGCAGCTCTCCGCTCACCGGCATCCGGCTCGGGTCATGCTGGCCATAGAAGGAGTCCTTGCACTGGACCACCCCGGCGTGCCAGCTTTTGCCCAGGTTTCGGGCGGCCTGGACCAGGGCGGCCTGCACCTGATAGTCGGACACCGCCGGGAACTCAATGGGCGCATACTCCCGGCTGGCCCCCTCATGGCGCACCGCGCCGGTGGCGATGACCACATCGTCGCTCTTCACCTTCAGGGCGATGCCCCCGCAGGTCCCCACCCGGATAAAGGTATCCGCGCCGATGTTATGCAGCTCCTCCATGGCAATCACGGCGGAGGGGCCGCCGATGCCGGTGGAGCACACGCTCACCTTCTCCCCCAGCAGGGTGCCGGTATAGGTGGTATACTCCCGGTTGCTCTGGATTTTCACCGGATTGTCAAAATAAGCCGCAATCTTCTCGCACCGGCCCGGGTCGCCGGGCAGAAAGCAGTACCGGCCCACGTCGCCGGGGCCGCACTTGATATGGAACTGAAGCTCATGGGCATGCATAGCCGCACCTCATTTCTCCTCTGTGATGGATTGATTATACCTGTTTTACCCGTCATTTGCAAGATAGACAAATTTTCCGCCATTTTGTAACCATTTGTTGTTGTATTTTTTGGGTGACTGCTATAAAATACCATGTCGTGACAGATTCCTGATAGTGAGGAGATTACCATGCGAAGGACCATTCTGCTCCTCCTCCTGGCGCTGGTGGGGGGGCTTGCCCTGGGCACCATGCTGGGGGGCGGTCTGTGCTCTTCCGGGCAGGGAGTGGCCGCCGCCAGGAGCAGCAGCGTCCCCATGGCACGGGCAATGGCGGCCAGCTACCCCACTGCGTCCGCGCCGCCGCTGGATATCGGAGACAACAACCGTCTGCTGGAGCAGGCGGAGACTGTTCTGGAGGAGCTGCAGGGGGAGGATTATGCCGGTCTTTCCCAGCTTATCCATCCGGAAAAGGGCGTTACCCTTACCCCTTTTTCCACCGTCTCCACGGAATATGACCGCACCCTCTCCGCTGTGGAAGTGGCCGATCTGCCGGAGGATGAGGAGATTTACGTCTGGGGGGTTATGGACGGCTCCGGCGCCCCCATCCGTTCTACCTGCACTGACTATTTCGCCCGCTTTGTGTATAACGCCGACTATGCCCAGGCCCCGGAAATCGGGGTGGACACCATTCTGATGAGCGGAAACGCGCTGGAAAATGTATTCGACGCCTATCCCCAGGCCCGTTTTGTGGACTATACCTTTCCCGGCATCGACCCGGCAAAGCAGGGCTATGACTGGTGCTCTCTCAAGCTGGTGTTTGAGCCCTGGGAAAACGACTGGTATTTGGTGGGACTTATCCATAGCGAGTGGACAACCTAGCCTTTTGCGGACCTGCTCAGGCGCCCTCCCATGGGGGCGCCTTTTTCTGCGCCAGCTTTTGACAAAATAATCTGCATCCGCTCTTGCATGTGCGCCCTATTTGCGTTAAGATGATGCATACCAATGTGCGCAGTCTGTGGTGTTGCGCAGGGAAAGGATGAACACAGCTTGAACATCATAATCGTTGGCAACGGCAAGGTAGGCTTTACCCTGGCCGAGCACCTCTCCCAGGAGGAGCACAACGTTACCGTACTGGACACCGACGAGGATTCTCTCAAACGTGCCTCCGACGCTCTGGACGTCATGTGCGTCAAAGGCAACGGCGCCTCCATCTCCTCCCTGGAGGAGGCCGGTGTCCGCTCCGCCGACGTGGTGATTGCCGCCACCAACCTGGACGAGGTGAACATGGTATGCTGCCTGACCGCCAAGCGGCTGGGCGCCAAATTTACCATCGCCCGTGTGCGCAATGTGGAATACGCCATGGAGTTCTCCCATCTGAAGGACGAGCTGGGTGTGGATTTGGCCATCAATCCGGAGCACGCCACGGCGGTGGAAATCTCCCGGCTGCTCCGCTTCCCCGCCGCCGCCAATATTGAGACCTTCTGCCGGGGCCGGGTGGAGCTCATCGGCTTCCGGGTGCGGGAGGGCGACTTTTTGGTGGATCAGCCCCTGGCCAAGCAGACCAGTAAGCTGCGGCAGCTGCCCATGCTGCTGTGCGCGGCGGAGCGGGAAAATGGCGAGGTCATCATCCCCGACGGATCCTATGTGCCCCACGTGGGGGACCACCTCTATCTGGTGGGACAGCCGGTAGGCCTCACCGCCTTCTTCCGGCTGCTGGGCCGCCACACCCCCCGGGCCCGGAGCGTGCTGGTGGTGGGCGGCGGGCGGATTGCCCACTATCTGGCGGTGATTCTGGAGAAGATCGGGGTTCACGTGAAAATTGTGGAGAAAAGCATGGAGCGCTGCCGCCGCCTCAGCGAGGTGCTTCCCCGCACCATGATTCTCTGTGGGGACGGCACCGACCAGGAGCTGCTGGAGCAGGAGAACATCATGGCCAGCGATGGCTTTGTGGCCCTCACCGACCGGGACGAGGACAACCTGATTATCTCCCTGTACGCCATGCAGCAGGGGATTCAGAAGGTGGTGGCCAAGTGCAACCGGCAGAATTATATGGGCATCGCCCACGCCGCCGGGCTGGACAGCATCATCTCTCCCAAGACCATCACCGCCAACCATATCCTCCAGGTGGTCCGGGGCATGCAGAACTCCAAGGGCAGCGTAATGACCGCCTTCTATAAAATCGCCGACGGACACGCCGAGGCCATGGAGTTTGTGGTCAATGAGACCACCCGCAACCTGGGTATCCCGCTGAAGGACTTGCGGCTGAAAAAGGGTATCCTTATGGCGGTTCTGGTCCACCAGGGTCAGATTGTCATTCCCGACGGCTCCTCTGTCATCTCCTCCGGAGATACCGTCATTCTCATCTCCCGCAACCACGGCATTATGGATATCAACGATATTTTTGAGGATTCGCTGCTGGATATGGGGGCTGCCCAATGAATTTCAGACTGGTATTCAAGCTGACGGGCAAGACCCTGATGGTGGAGGCCGGGGCCATGCTCCTCCCTCTGCTGGTCTGCCTGTATTACCAGGAGGACCCCCGGCCCTTCCTTATCACCATTCCTCTGCTGGTCCTGGTCGGCGCCCTGCTCTCCCTGCTGCGGAGCAACGACCACTTCTTCTCCCGGGAGGGCTTTTTCGCCGTGGCCCTGATCTGGCTGCTGGTCAGCGCCGCCGGCGCCCTCCCCTTCTTTTTCTCCGGCTACTTCCCCACCTACATTGACTGTTTCTTTGAGGCGGCCTCCGGCTTTACCACCACCGGCGCCTCCATCCTTACCGCGGTGGAGCCCCTGCCCAAGGGCATTTTGTTCTGGCGCTCCTTCATGCACTGGCTGGGCGGCATGGGGGTGCTGATCCTCACCATCGCCCTGCTGCCCAGCCTGGGCTCCCGTACCCTCCACCTGATGAAGGCGGAGAGCCCCGGTCCGGTGGTCAGCAAGCTGGTGCCCAAGAGCAGCCAGTCCTCCAAAATTCTGTATGCCATCTACTGCGGTCTGACGGTCATTGAAATCGTCATCCTCCGCATCGCCGGCATGCCGTGGTACGACAGCATCGTCCACTCCTTCGGCACCGCCGGCACCGGCGGCTTCTCCATCAAAAATCTCTCCATCGGCGCCTATGGAAATCCCGCCTTTGAAATTATCATCACCATCTTCATGCTGCTGTTCTCGGTGAACTTCTCCCTGTATTTCCTGCTGCTGTGTGGAAAAGTCCGGCAGGTATTCCAGAGTGATGAGCTGCGCTTTTTCCTGGTGGTGGTCTTTGCCAGCATTCTGCTGATTTCCATCAATATTTGCGACCTCTACGCCTCCGTGGGGGAGGCGGTGCGCCACGCGGCCTTCCAGGTGGGCTCCGTCATCTCCACCACCGGCTACGCCAGCACCGATTTCGATAAGTGGCCGGAGTTCTCCCGCACGCTGCTGGTGCTGCTGATGTTCATCGGTGCCTGCGCCGGCTCTACCGGCGGCGCCATCAAGTGCTCCCGGGTGCTCCTCCTTCTGCGGTGCATCCGCCGGGAGATCCGGCAGGTTATCCATCCCCGGGCAGTCAATGTAGTGAAGCTGGACGGCCATGTGGTGGATGAAAGCGCCCTGCGCTCGGTCTACCTCTTTTTTGCCGCCTACATGTTCATTACCCTGGGTTCCACCCTGCTGGTGTCGGTGGATAATTTCTCCTTCGGCTCCACCTTCACCGCCGTGGTGGCCTGCATCGGCAACATCGGACCCGGTCTGGAAATGGTGGGCCCCATGGGCAATTACGCCGCCTTCTCCCTCTTCTCCAAAACCATTCTCTCCCTCTGTATGATTGTGGGGCGATTGGAAATTATTCCTATTCTCGTTCTCTTTAGCGGAAATGCATGGAAACGCTCCTGACATTCTTATTATCTTTGTGGAAAGCGTCAAATCCTCGGATTTGACGCTTTCTTACGGGGAATACCACTTGCCAAACCGGGTGGTTTTGGGGTAATATGATGTTAGTTCATAAAACCGGGAAGCCTTGGGCTACAAGGCTTCCCGAACCGCAAAGGAGTTGGGGAAGTTGTTGGATAACCTGTTTTGGCTCGGCTTAGTGGGTGCAGCAGTGGCACTAATCTTTGCCTTAGTGCAGGCAAAGAAGGTATTAAGCTTTTCCGAGGGCACAGAGCTGATGCAAAAATTGGCCACCTCTATTCGTAAAGGTGCCAACGCATACCTTAAGCGTCAGTATACCACTGTTGCAAAAATATTTATTATCGTCTTTGCTATTTTGCTCCTGTTGGCCTGGAGACAGATGCTGGACAACTGGTTTATTCCCTTCGCTTTCCTCACCGGCGGTATTTACTCCGGCCTGGCGGGCTTCATCGGCATGAAGATTGCCACCTCTGCCAACGCCCGCACCGCCAACGCCGCCCATGAGAGCCTGAACCGGGGGCTGAATGTAGCCTTCTCCTCCGGCGCGGTCATGGGCTTCACCGTGGTTGGTCTGGGACTGCTGGATGTATCCATCTGGTTCCACATCCTCAAGTACATTGCCCACTTTGAGGCCGCCAAGATTGCCCAGACCATGGTTATGTTCGGCATGGGCGCCTCCTTCATGGCTCTGTTCGGCCGCGTGGGCGGCGGCATCTTTACCAAGGCCGCCGACGTGGGCGCCGACCTGGTGGGCAAGGTGGAGGCCGGCATCCCCGAGGATGACCCCCGCAACCCCGCCACCATCGCCGACAACG
>CALWOL010000169.1 GCA_944383135.1 uncultured Flavonifractor sp. | reverse complement strand
GCCGCTGGCCTACAACAAGGATATGCAGGAGGATAAGGAGTGCGTCTTTGACGCCATCGACACCGTGGAGATGTGCCTGCCGGTGTTCGCCGCCATGCTGGACACCCTCAACGTCCTGCCCAAGAATATGCGAAACGCGGCCTCCGGCGGCTTCATCAACGCCACCGACTGCGCCGATTACCTGACCAAGAAGGGGATGCCCTTCCGCGAGGCCTATATGATTGTGGGCCGTCTGGTGAATATGTGCATCAAGACCGGCGAGACGCTGGACACCCTGCCCCTGAAGGACTTCCGCTCCATCTCCAACATCTTCGACGCCGACGTGTACCAGGCCCTGGAGCTCAAGACCTGCGTCAACGGCCGCAAGGTGTACGGCGGCCCCGCCAAGCAGGCGGTGGAGCAGCAGATTGCCAGCATCCAGGCCTTTGTGGAGGCGCGGCAGCATGAGTAAGCCAAAGGTATTTATCGACGGTCAGGAGGGAACCACCGGCCTGCAGATCCACGACCGCCTCTCCGGCCGGGACGACATTGAACTGCTCACCATCGACGCTGACAAGCGGAAAGACTTGACAGAGCGGAAGAAGCTCATCAACGCTGCCGACCTGGTGTTTCTCTGCCTGCCCGACGCCGCCGCGGTGGAGGCGGTGGGCCTCATTGAGAATTCCCGCACCCGGGTGATTGACGCCTCCACCGCCCACCGCACCGCCCCCGGCTGGGTGTACGGCTTTCCGGAGCTGTACAAGAAGCCGGAGGAAACCATTGGTACCGCGCGGTTTGTGGCCAATCCCGGCTGCCACGCCACCGGCTTTCTGGCCGCGGCGGCCCCGCTGGTGTCCATGCGGATTCTGCCCAAGGACTACCCCCTGACCTGCTGCTCCCTCACCGGCTACTCCGGCGGCGGCAAGAAGATGATTGCCCAGTATGAGGGGAAGGATAAAGGAAAAGAGCTTTACAGCCCGAGGGTGTACGGCACCACCCTGAAGCACAAGCATCTGCCGGAAATGCAGAAGATTTCCGGCCTGGATGCCCCGCCGGTGTTCACTCCGGTGGTGGACGACTACTATAAGGGTATGGCCACCACCATCTATCTCCACAACCGCTACCTGGTGGGGCAGCCCACCGCCCGGGAGCTGAGCCTGATTCTGATGACCTATTACGCCGGACAGCCGCTGGTGTCGGTGATCCCCTACACGGAGGAGGGGTGCTACCTGGCGGCCAATGCTCTGGCGGGCACGGACCGGCTGGAGCTCACCGTCAGCGGCCACGAGGGCCAGAGCATCATCACCGCCCGGTTTGACAACCTGGGCAAGGGTGCCTCCGGCGCGGCGGTGCAGAATATGAATCTGATGCTGGGCTTTGAGATGACCGCCGGTTTGGCGCTGTAACGGACGGCAGATGATATGATATGCAGGGGCGGCCCTTGCGGCCGCCTCCAGGGAAGGAGATACTTACTATGAAACAGATCCCCGGCGGCGTGACCGCCCCCAAGGGTTTTACCGCTTCCGGCGTCCACTGCGGCGTGAAGAAGGGCAAGGGGGACGGCAATCAGCCCCCCATGAGCAAGATGCCCGAGGTGCTGGAGGGCAAGAAGGACTTGATGCTCATCGTCTCGGAGCAGCCCTGTGTGGCGGCGGCGGTGTACACCATGAACCGGGTGAAGGCCGCCCCGCTGTATGTCACCATGGACCACCTGGAGAACGGAGAGGCCCAGGCCATCGTGGCCAATTCCGGCAACGCCAACGCCTGCGCCCCCAACAGCCATGAGCACGCCGAGGAGATGTGTGAGCTGGCGGCCCAGGCCACCGGCCTGAAGGCCAGCGACTTTGTGGTGGCCTCCACCGGCGTCATCGGCCAGGAACTGAACATAGACGCCATCGCCAAGGGCCTGCCCCAGGCGGCGGCCGCCCTGTCCAAGGACGGTTCGGGAGACGCGGCCAACGCCATTATGACCACCGACACGGTGAAGAAGGAGCTCTCCGTGAGCTGCACCATCGGGGGCAAAACGGTGACCATCGGCGCCATCGCCAAGGGCTCGGGCATGATTCATCCCAACATGGGCACCATGCTGTGCTTCGTTACCACCGACTGCGCCATCACCCACGAGATGCTCACCGACGCCCTCCATGAGATTGTCCCCCGCACCTTCAACCGGGTGACCATTGACGGGGACACCTCCACCAACGACATGTGCGTGGTGCTGGCCAACGCCATGGCGGACAACGAGCTCATTGAGTGGAAGGACGACAACTACACGGTGTTCTACAAGACCCTCTACCATGTCTTTGAGCAGCTGGCCCGGAGCATCGCCGCCGACGGCGAGGGGGCCAGCAGGCTGATTACCTGCACCGTGGCCAACGCCCGCAGCGAGGAGAGCGCCGAGCGCCTGAGCAAGGCGGTGGTGGCCTCCTCCCTGGTGAAGGCCGCCATGTTCGGCGCCGACGCCAACTGGGGCCGGGTGCTGTGCGCCATGGGCTACTCCAAGGCCCCCTTCCGGCCGGAATTTGTGGACATCACCTTCTCCTCCGTGGTGGGGGAGATCCTGGTGTGCCGGCAGGGCGCCGGGGTGGACTTTGACGAGGAGGCGGCCAAGAGCATCCTGTCCCAGGACGAGGTGGTCATCCACGTGGACCTCCACGAGGGGGAGTGCGAGGCCACCTGCTGGGGCTGCGATCTGACCTACGACTACGTGAAAATCAACGGCGACTACCGGACCTGACGGAGGTGAAGCAGATGTCGGAATCCCATGTGGAGCAGCGGGCCCAGGTGCTGGCCGAGGCCCTGCCCTATATTCAGAAGTACAACGGCAAGACTGTGGTGGTGAAGTACGGCGGCAACGCCATGATTTCCGACGAGCTGCGCCAGGCGGTGATCTCCGACATCATCCTGCTCCGCCTGGTGGGCGTGCGGGTGGTGGTGGTCCACGGCGGCGGGCCGGAAATCACCGAAATGCTGGGGAAAATCGGCAAGGAGTCCAGGTTTGTGGACGGCCTGCGCTACACCGACGAGGAGACCATGGACGTGGTGCAGCAGGTGCTGTGCGGCAAGGTAAACAAGAACCTGGTGGCCACCCTGAACCGGCTGGGGGGGAAGGCCATCGGCCTGTGCGGCATGGACGCCGGCCTCTTCCAGGCCAAGAAGCTGGACGACAAGTACGGCCTGGTGGGGGAGATCACCGCCGTGGAGCCCCAGTCCGTGGAGGACTGCCTGGAGAAGGGCTACATCCCGGTGGTGTCCACCGTGGCCCAGGGGGTGGACGGGGAGATGGCGTACAACATCAACGCCGACACCGCCGCCGCCAAGCTGTCCGTGGCCCTGAAGGCGGAAAAGCTGATTCTCCTCACCGATGTGCGGGGCCTGATGCTGGACCCCAAGGATGAGAGCACCCTGCTGCCGGTGGTGCGCCTGTCCCAGGTGCCCGGCCTGGTGAAGGACGGGGTCATCAAGGGCGGCATGATTCCCAAGGTGGACTGCTGCGTGGAGGCGGTGCGCTCGGGAGTGAAGAACGCCGTCATTCTGGACGGCCGGATTCAGCACTCCATCCTCATTGAGCTGCTCAGCGACGCGGGCATCGGCACCATGCTGCTGTAAGGAGGGGATCTCATGGACCATAAAGAGCTGGTAGAGCTGGACCGGCAGTATACCATGCAGACCTACGGCCGGTTCGATGTGGATATTGACCATGGCAAGGGTGCCACTCTGTACGATTTGGCGGGGAAGGAGTACATCGACTTTTCCTCCGGCATCGGGGTCAACTCCATCGGATACGGCAACGAGAAATGGGTGGAGGCCATCACCCGGCAGGCCCAAAAGCTGGGCCACATCTCCAACCTGTTTTACTCCCAGCCCTATGCCCGGCTGGCCAAGAGCCTGTGCCAGCGCACCGGCATGGCGGCGGCCTTCTTCGGCAACTCGGGGGCGGAGGCCAACGAGGGCATCATCAAGCTGGCCCGGAAATACTCCTTTGACAAGTACGGCAAGGGCCGGGGCACCATCCTCACCCTGAAGAACTCCTTCCACGGCCGTACCCTCACCACCCTTACCGCCACCGGTCAGGAGGTGTTCCACAACTATTTCTTCCCCTTTGCCGACGGCTTCCGGTACGCCGAGGCGGGCAGCATCGACGCCATCCAGGAGGTGGCGGGCCACGATGTGTGCGCCGTGCTGCTGGAGCTGATTCAGGGGGAGGGGGGCGTCTACCCCATGGACCCGGCCTACGTCCACGACCTGGCGGTGCTGTGCGCCGAGCGGGACTGGCTGCTCCTGGTGGACGAGGTGCAGACCGGTGTGGGCCGCACCGGCAGCCTGTTTGCCTTCCAGCAGTATGGCATCATCCCCGACGGGGTATCCTTTGCCAAGGGCATTGCCGGCGGCCTGCCCATGGGCGGCTTTCTGGTGAATGAGCGCTGCCGGAACGTGCTGGGTCCCGGCACCCACGCCGCCACCTTCGGCGGCAACCCCGTCTCCGCCGCCGCCGCCCAGGTGGTGCTGGACACCCTGGACGAGGACGCCCTGGCCAAGGTAAGGGAGAAGGGCGACTACATCCGGGCCCGCATCGAGCACATGGGCCTTGCCAGCCTGGGCCAGACCCGGGGCATGGGCCTGATGATCGGCGTGGAGGTAAAGGGGGACGAGAGCAACAAGGTGCTGGCCGCCCGGCTCATCCGCCACGGCCTGCTGGTGCTCACCGCCGGCCCCGCCCTGCGGCTGCTGCCCCCCCTTACCATCACCATGGCGGAAATTGACAAGGGCCTGGCGATTATGGAAGATGTCCTCATCTAAAACTCAAACGAGGTGACTGAAATGGAAAAGGATTTGCTCAAGCTGCTGGATCTGTCCAAGGCGGACATTGTGAAGATTCTGGACACCGCGGACCAGATGAAATATAACCAGAAGCACGGCCTCACCCACCACTACCTGGAGGGCAAGACCCTGGCCATGATTTTTGAGAAGAACTCCACCCGCACCCGGGTCTCCTTTGAGACCGGGATGTTCCAGCTGGGGGGCCACGCCCTCTTCCTCTCCGGCAAGGAGAGCCAGATTGGCCGGGGGGAGCCCATTGAGGACACCGCCCGGGTGCTCAGCCGCTACTGCGACGGCATTATCATCCGCACCTTCGGCCAGGCCGAGGTGGAGACCCTGGCCAAGTACGCCTCCATTCCCGTCATCAACGGCCTCACCGACTTTGCCCACCCCTGCCAGGTGCTGGCCGACCTGATGACCATCCGGGAGCACAAGTCCCGGCTGGAGGGGCTGAAGCTGTGCTACATCGGCGACGGCAACAACATGGCCAACTCCCTCATTGTGGGCGGCCTGAAGGTGGGCATGGAGGTGGCCGTGGCCTGTCCCGAGGGCTATGACCCAGACCCCAAGGTGCTGGAGTTCGCCAAGAGCTGCGGCGGCACCTTTACCCTCTGCCGGGACCCCAAGGAGGCGGCCGCCGGAGCCGACGCCATCTTTACCGATGTGTGGGCCTCCATGGGCCAGGAGGGGGAGGCCCAGCAGCGCCGGGCCGCCTTCGAGGGCATTTATCAGGTCAACGATACCATTATGGCCCTGGCCAACCCCGGCTGCATGGTGCAGCACTGCCTGCCCGCCCACCGGGGGGAGGAGATTACCGCCCAGGTGTTCGAGGCCCACGCCAATGAAATCTTTGACGAGGCGGAAAACCGCCTCCACGCCCAGAAGGCGGTCATGTACCTGCTGATGGGGGAGCAGTAATCCAACCCACAAAAGGGCGCGCAGCATTTTCGCTGCGCGCCCTTTTCTGTCTTGACAAAGGAGGTTTGTTCTGATAAACTAGCCATACAAAAGAGGTTTCTTACGACAAACCAACCGAAGGGAGGCCTGTACATGGAGGATTTCCGGCTCTTTGACGCGGAGTACCGTCTGATGGACCTGGTGTGGGAGCACCAGCCCATCAATTCCACCGCCCTGTCCCGGCTGTGCCAGGAGAAGCTGGGGTGGAAGAAGTCCACCACCTTCAACCTGGTGCGCAAGCTGGGGGAGCGGGGGATTTTGCGCAATGAGGCCGCCACCGTCACCGCCCTGGTGGAGCGGGAGCAGGTGCTCCGCCGGGAGAGCGAGGCGGCGGTGGAGAAGAGCTTCGGCGGCTCTCTGCCCGGCTTTGTGGCCGCCTTCCTCAGCGGGAAGGCCCTGTCCCACCAGGAGGCGGAGGAGCTGCGGCGGCTCATTGACGAAAGCGAGGCCCGCCATGGCTGAGCTGCTGATGAGGGTGGGGGAGATGAGCCTCACCGCCGGCCTTACCGCCCTGGCGGTGCTGGTCCTGCGGTGGGTGCTGGTGAAGCGGAAGGCCCCCGCCTTTATACTGCTGCTGCTGTGGGCGGTGGTGTTCTTCCGCATGGTGTGCCCTGTCAGCTTCACCAGCCCCTGGAGCGCCGCCGCCCTGCTGGAGGAGGCCCTGCCCCCGGCGGTCCGGGTGGAAACAGAGCCTGAGCCTGCGGGGCAGCCGGGTACGGCGGGGGTGCCGGCCCTCTCCCCGGAGGAGCCCCTGCCGGAGGATTCGGTGGTGGAGATCACCACCCTGGAGCCCGCGGAGCTCCCGGAGCCCCGGCCTTCCCCCCTGCTGCCCCTGGCTCTGCTGTGGCTGGCGGGGGTGGGTCTCCTGTGGGGCTGGTGGCTGCACACCCATTTCCGGCTGAAAAAGCGGATGGAGGGGGCGGTGGAGGCGGAGCCCGGGGTGTTTGAGAGCGACCGGCCCGGCCCGCCCTTCGTGCTGGGCTTCTTTCCGCCCAAAATCTATCTGCCCCGGGGATTGGCGGAGCCGGAGCGGCGCTATGTGCTCTCCCACGAACGGCTCCACCTGCGCCGGGGGGATTTTCTCTGGAAGCCCCTCTTCTTCCTGGCGGCGGCGGTCCACTGGTTCAACCCGGTGCTGTGGCTGGCCTGGCGGCTGTTCTGCCGGGACTTGGAGGCCGCCTGCGACCAGGGGGTGCTGGGAACGCTGCCCGAGGGGGAGCGCGCCGGCTATGCCCGGGCCCTGCTGGCCCTGGCCGCCCCGGAGACCAGCCGCCTGCCCGCCGCCTTTGGGGAGCACGACGTGTCCCGCCGGGTGAAGGGGGCCCTGGCCTACCGCCGGCCCGCCGTTCTCGCGGCGGCGGTGCTGGCCCTTGCCGCCGGCGGCGTGGGCCTGTGGCTGGCGGCGGACTCCGACGGCGGGGCGGGCCTGCCCCAGTCGCCGCCCGCCCTTACCCTGTCCACCGACAGCCGTGCGGTCCAGCTCACCGCCGCCGGGTGGGACGGGGAGACGCCTCCGGACCCGGCGGAGCTGCTGGCGGACGCCCCTCTGCTTCCCGACGATTACCTCTGGGTTCACGACGTGAGCCTGTCCGTCCCCGACCGATACCGCCCCGAGGAGGGGACTTATACCGACTACCTGCTCCGGGACGGGGCGTGGGTGGAAGGGGAGCGCCATTCCATGTGGTTTACCATCGGCCTCCAGCCCCGGGCGGACTCCGCCGGGACGGGGACGGAGGAGCGGGGCGTGGTCTTTACCTACACCTGGAAGGAGGGCTTCACCAGCCGCTCGGCCACCTATGCCTTCCGGCTCCTGGTGCCCGCCGTCCGGGAGGACCAGGTTTTGGAGGAGCCGGTGATGGTCTGCGGCGGCACCATCCTGCCGGTGTGTGAGGGCGGAGCGTCGGTGTACGGCTCCTATGCCTCC
>CALWOL010000168.1 GCA_944383135.1 uncultured Flavonifractor sp. | reverse complement strand
TGCGGGAGTTCCCCTTCGGCACCGACGGCAACTTCTCCAACGAGACCCTCATCAGCCGCATCAACACCGACCTGGCCAACGACCTGGGCAACCTGGTGAGCCGCACCACCGCCATGGTGGGCAAGTACTTCGGCGCGCATCTGCCCGACGACTGCGGCCCCACAGCGGATGAGCAGGATTTGGCCGCCATGCTGGCCCAGGCCCGCGGCAATGTGGACCTGTCCATGGACTTCCCGGAGGACGACCCCCGGAAATACGACGTGGAGCTTATCGCCCTGGGCGCCGGCCTGCGCGGCGCCTATGAGGAGGCCATGGAGCAGTATGCCTTCCAGAACGCCCTGATGGAGGTGTTCAAGCTCATCGGCCGGGCCAACAAGTATATTGACGAAAACAAGCCCTGGCTGCTGGCCAAGGACGAGGGGCAGAAGGGCCGGCTGGCCCACGTGCTGTACAATCTGCTGGAGTGCGTGCGCATTTCGGCGGTGTTGCTCACCCCCTTCATGCCCGACACCTGCGGGAAAATCTTTGAGCAGATCGGGGCGGATCAGGACCTGCGCACCTGGGCGTCCGCCGGAACCTGGGGCCTGCTGCCCGCCGGCACGGCGGTGCGCAAGGGGGAGAGCCTCTTCCCCCGCATTGATCTGGAAAAGGAGCTGAAGGAATTGGAGACGCTGGAGAAGAAGCCCGCGGAGGCGGAGGAGCCCAAGGCGGAGGAGCCCAAGGAGCCCGAGTATATCACCATCGACGACTTCAACAAGGTGAAGTTTGTTACCGCCAAGATTCTGGCCTGCGAGGCGGTGCCCAAGTCCTCCAAGCTGCTGCGGTTCACCCTGGACTGCGGGGAGGGGATTCCCCGGCAGATTCTCTCCGGCATCCACGAGTACTATGAGCCGGAGGAGCTGGTGGGCAAGACGGTGGTGGCCTGCACCAACCTCAAGCCCCGGAAGATGATGGGCATCATGTCCAACGGCATGCTTATCTCCGCGGTGAAGGAGGAGCCCGACGGCTCGGAGAAGCTCCACCTCATCATGCTGGACGACAAGGTCCCCGCCGGCTACGGCCTGTGCTGATCTAACGCAAAAAAGGAGGCGCTGCATGGCAGCGCCTCCTTTTTTGCGTTGTTTGCCTTTATTTGACCAGCTCGTTGTACAGCCCTCTGGGGGTGTAGGTGGTGTGGAGCAGCTCGTGGGACTTGTGTCCGCAGGGCTGGCCCAGGTAGTCCTTGTACAGGGTGAGCAGGTCGGGATTCTCGTGGCTTTTGCGGAGGGTCTTGGCCTCATCCTCGTCGTACAGGGCCTGCATCCGCTTCTCCCGGTAGCCGTCCTCCCGGTTCCGGGGCTGGCCGCCGCCGTTGATGCAGCCGCCGGGACAGCCCATGACCTCGATGAAGTGGTAGGGGGAGGTGCCGGCGGCCACGTCCCGCATGAGGATGTCCGCCCCCTTCAGGCTGGAGGTGACGGCGATGCGGGCGGTGACTCCCTCCAGGAAGGAATACTCCGGCAGTACATTTTCAAAGGTCACCGCCGCCTCCTTCACCAGCTCCAGACCCACGATGGGGGCCACGTGGAGGCCGTCGAAGGGCAGCTCCCGGCCGGTAGTCAGCTCGTAAACGGTGCGCAGGGCGGCCTCCATCACGCCGCCGGTGACGCCGAAGATGTCGGCGGCGCCGGAGCACAGGCCCAGGGGATCGTCAAACTTCTCGTCGGGCAGGCTGGCAAAGTCGATGCCCGCCTCCCGGATCATCCGGGCCAGCTCCCGGGTGGTGAGGACGGCGTCCACGTCCCGGCGTCCGTCCACCTCCATCTCCGGCCGCTGGATTTCGTACTTTTTGGCGGTACAGGGCATGACGGAAATCATAAAGATGCTGGCCGGGTCAAGGCCCGCCTTCTCCGCGTAGAAGGACTTCACCAGAGCGCCCATCATGGTGTGGGGGGACTTGCAGGTGGACAGGTGATCCAGCTCGGTGGGGAAGGCGTGCTCGATGTGCTTAATCCAGCCGGGAGAGCAGGAGGTGAGCATGGGCAGCACCGCGTCCCCGCCGGTGAGGGCGGACTGGAGGCGCTGGAGCAGCTCGGTGCCCTCCTCCAGGATGGTCAGGTCGGCGGCAAAGTCGGTGTCAAACACGTGGTCAAAACCCAGGGCGTGGAGGGCGGCGGCAATCTTGCCGGTGCAGCGGGTGCCGGTGGGCAGGCCGAACTCCTCCCCCAAAGCGGCCCGGACGGCGGGGGCCACCTGGATGACGGTGACCTTTTTCTCGTTCTCCAGGGCCTTCCAGACGGGTCCGATGCCGTCGGTCTCGGTCAAAGCGCCGGTGGGGCAGACGGAGACGCACTGGCCGCACATGGCGCAGGCGGTGGAGTTGAGGGGCAGGCCCATGGCGGGGGAAATGACGGTGTCAAAGCCCCGGTTCTGGGCGTTGATGGCCCCCACCTCCTGGATTTGGTTGCACACGGTGACGCAGCGGCGGCAGAGGATGCACTTGGCGGTGTCCCGGGTGATGGAGGGGGCCACGTCCACATGGCAGGGACCCATCTCGCCGGAGATGCGGGACTCGGTCACTCCCAGCTCCTCCCCCAGGGCCTGGAGCTCGCAGCTGCGGTTGCGGGCGCAGGAAAGGCAGTCCTTGGGATGGTTGGAGATGAGCAGCTCGTAGAGCATCTTCCGCTTGGCGCGGACCTTGGGGCTGTTGGTGTGGATTACCATGCCCTCCCGGGCCTTTACCATACAGGAGGCCTGGAGGTTCTTCATGCCCTCCACCTCCACCACGCACACCCGGCAGGTGCCGTACTGGTGGACATCCTTCAGGTAGCAAAGGGAGGGGATGTGGATGCCGTTCTGCCGGGCGGCCTCCAGGATGGTGGAGCCCTCCTGGGCCTGGCACGGCTTTCCGTTGATGGTCAGATTCAGCATCTTCCTTACCTCCTATCGCAATGCAGGCAGCGCAGGCACTCGGCCATGGCGTCCAGGTTGTGGTAGCCCTGGGCCACCTCGCGGAAGTTGTCCACCCGGTCCTCCACACCCAGGCTGCGGGTGGGGAAGCGGTCGTGCTCGGCCACGTCGCCCACGGGGATGACGGGGATGTCAATCTCCTCGCCCTTGTTGAGCACCCCGGCGCCGCCCAGGTAGCGGTCAATGCCCGCGGCGGCCTTCTTGCCGTCGGCAATGGCGTTGATGACCACCCGGCTGCCGTGGGCGGCGGCGTCGCCGCCGGCAAACATGCCGGGCCGGCGGGTCTCGCCGGTGAAGCGGTCGGTGGCAAAGCCCTTGCCGCCCTCGTCGGTGGGCAGGGTGTTGGCGTCCAGGCCCTGGTTGACGGCGGCCACCACTCCGTCGCAGGGGATGTCAAACTCGGAGCCGGGAACGGAGCGGCTGCGCAGGCGGCCGTCCTTGCCGAAGTCGGCCAGCTCCCGGCGGACCAGACGAATTCCGGTCACCTTGCCGTTCTCGCCCAGGATTTCCACCGGGGAGGCCAGCTCGATGAGGGTGATGCCCTCCTCCCGGGCCTCGGCCACCTCCTCGGCGCCGGCGGGCATCTCGTCCACCGTGCGGCGGTAGGCCACGGTGATCTCCTCCGCCCCCAGGCGGCGGGCGGTGCGGGCCACGTCCATGGCGGTGGAGCCGCCGCCGATGACCACCAGGCGGCGGGGGACGGTGCGGTCCACATGGAGGCCCACCCGGCGCAGGAAGGACAGGCCGCTCTCCACGCCCTCCAGGTCCTCGCCGGGCACATCCATGCGCATGGGCTTCTGGGTGCCGATGGCCATGTACACCGCGTCGCTGCGCTCCATGAGCTCGTTGACCGTCATAATGCAGCCGGCCCGGGAGCCGATGCGGGAATTGGTGTGGATGGTGACACCCGCCTCCTCAATGGCGGCAATCTCCTTGGCCAGCACCTCGTTGGGCAGGCGGTACTCGGGAATGCCCCAGTACAGCACACCGCCAGCCACCGAGTCGGCCTCGTACACGTCCACCTTGTGGCCCAGCTTGGCCAGGTAGTAGGCGCAGGTGAGGCCGGAGGGACCGGCGCCCACCACCGAGACATGCTTGCCGGTGGGCGGGTTGGGCTTGACGGGGGGCACTTCATACTCGCCGCTGAGGGCGTGGTCGCCCACGAAGCGCTTGATGGAGCAGATGGCCAGGGGTTCGTCCACCTGGCCCCGGCGGCAGTGCCGCTCGCAGGGGTGGGTGCACACCCGGCCGCACACGGCGGGGAAGGGATTGTCCTGACGGATGAGGCGGTAGGCGTCCCCCAGCCGGCCGGCGGCCACCAGGGACAGGTAGCCGGGCACGTTCACCCCGGCGGGGCAGGCGTTGCGGCAGGGAGAGGTGTACAGCTCGGAGCACAC
>CALWOL010000167.1 GCA_944383135.1 uncultured Flavonifractor sp. | reverse complement strand
GCTGCTTACCAGGGTCAGACGACACAACGAAAATCCGGGGGCCGGGATTCATCCCTGCTGTAGCGGATTGCAGGTACAGGGCACCGCTATCTCCCCAACTAGTGCGGCCTTGCCGTGGGCCGGGCGGACACGCCCAGCTTCGGAAAGCTCGTACGAGATATCATACATCATTTTCCCCCAATTATCAATATCTCATTTGCAATTTTGTCCCACAAATTCCGAAGGGGGGCAAGTGCCCCCCTTCGGACCGTTTCAGGACAGATTATAGCCGTAATGCCACCCGTCCCGCCGCCAGGCGTAGCAGCCCCGGTCCCCGTCCAGCCGGATCTCCACGTTGCCCCCCGGGGGCAGGCGCACCAGAAGGGCCCGCCGCACGCCCCGGCGGCACAGCGCCAGGCCGTAGGACCCCGGCCTCAGGCGGCCGAAGCACGCCCCGCCGCCGGTGAGGAGGAGCCGCTCGGTATAGCCGCACCCCTCCAGGCTCCACAGACACAGCCGGTCCAGGGGCTCCCAGGGGCAGACGCACACCCGGATGCCGCACCGGCTCCACTCGGGAAAGGCGCACAGGTCCCGGCAGACCTCCCCCTCCCCCCCGCAGGCAGAAGGGGGGCGCGGCCGTCAGGCCTCCAGCTTGGCCTTCACCAGGTACTCGCCGCTGGTGACGCCGCCGAAGAGATACATCCCGGCGGTATTGGTCTTGGTGGTGGCGGTGAGCAACTCCGCACCGCCCGTCACCTGAAAAAGGCCCACGAAGCACCCCGCCACGGCGTTGCCGTACTGGTCCCGGATGACCCCGCTGACCGTGCCGTTGTAGGTGCGGGTGTCCACCGTCATGATGAGGACCATGTTGGCGATGGAGCCGTTCAGGATGGTGGCCGTCATGGGGGCGGAGGCCTGGTAGCCGTCGGCGGTGGACATCACGGTGTAGGTGCCGTCGGCCACGTCGGTAAAGGCGAACTCGCCGTCGGCCACGGTGTAGGTCACCGCCACAGCGGTCCCCAGGGCGTCCATCAGGGTCACCTTGGCCCCGGACAGAGGGGTTTCCGCCCCCAGATAGCTCACCTTCACCACGCCGGCGATGGCGCCCAGGGCCAGAGAGGCGTCGGCGGTACAGACCAGGTCGGCCTGGATGGTGCCGCCGCCGGTGAGGGCCACCCCCACCGCGTCGCTGAGGAGATAGCCCTCCTTGACGGCGCTGACGGTGTAGCTTCCGGCGGGCACCCCGTCCAGGGTGTAGGCGCCGGTGGCGTCGGTCATGGTGTGCTGATAGGGCTGGCCCAGGCTGTCAAAGAGCTTGACGGTGGCGTCGGGGATGGGGTCGGTACCGTCGGTGACCACGCCGAACACCGTACCGGACACCCCGGCGGCGGGGGTCAGGTTCAGGTTGATATCGGCCTCCTGGAGGCCGGAGATCTCAAAATTGGGGCTGTACTCCAGACCGTACAGGTCCTGCTTCACGTCTGCCATTGGAACATATCTCCTGATGTGTTCTGCCCGGCCGGCTCTCCGCGCCGGGCACTTACAGTCTATGCCGCGCCCGCCCCGCCGGTGCCCCCGTCGATGAAAGGGCCCTCTCCCATCGAAAAAACCACTGATCCCGGAGCGCGGCCCGGATTGACACCCCTTCCTCCCCCGTTTTATAATGCTGATGATCCAAAATCCGGCGGGAGGAGGGATGCGCCGCCATGGGCGCCATCATTCTGGACTGCGACAACACCATGGGCCTGCCCGGCCGGGACGCCGACGACGGCCTGGCCCTGCTCTATCTGCTGGGCTGCCCCGACGTGGAGGTGCTGGGGGTGACCACCACCCACGGCAATGCCCCCCTGGAACTGGTGGACGAAAACACCCGCCGCCTCCTGCGCGCCTGGGGGCGGGAGGACATCCCCTGTTACCGGGGCGCGCCGGGGCCGGAGGACCGCCGCAGCGAGGCGGCGGAGTTTCTGGCCCACACCCTCCGCGCCCGGGAAGGCGAGGTGGCCGTGCTGGCCACCGGGGCCCAGACCAATCTGCTGGGGGCGGCGGAGTACGACCCGGCGTTCTGGGACCATGCCGCCGCCTTCTCCCTCATGGGCGGGCTCACCGGGCCGCTGCTGGTGGGCGGCAAGGCCATGGGGGAGCTCAATTTCTCCTGCGACCCCCGGGCCAGCCTGGCCGTGGTCACCCGGGGGAAGGACGTGGCGGTGTGCACCGGCGCCCACTGCCTCCCCGCCTACTTCGGCCGCGCGGAGACCGCCGAAGCCCTCTCCGGCTCCGGGCCGGTGGGGGACTACCTGGTCCAAACCCTCCGGTACTGGTTCGACCACAACCGGGAGCACTGGAATCAGGACGGCTTCGTGAACTGGGACACCGTGGCCGCCGCATGGCTGGTCCAGCCGGAGCTTTTTGATGTAAATCCCACCGTAATCACCCCCACCGAGGCCTCCATGGCCCGGGGGATGCTGCTGGGGGGCGGCCACCCCCGCACCGTCCCGCTCCCTGTCCTCCGGGACGCGGACGCCTTCCGCGCCCAGGTCTTTGCCCGCTGGAAGGCCGCCCGTATCGCCCCCGTCCGCCCCTGACTCAGAAAGGAGTACGATCCATGTCCATCCGCTTTCCCCGCGCCCTGACCGCCGCCGCCCTCTCCGCCGCTCTGCTGGCCGGGTGCGGCTCCACCGCCGCCGATCCCGCCCCCACCCCCTCCGCTTCGGCGGCGGGGAGCGCCCTCACCGGCTTCGACGCCCTGGTGGAGGAGGCCCGGGGCAGTACCGTCACCTTCTACGGCTGGGGCGGCGACGACGCCCGCAACCAGTTCCTCCAGACCACCGTGGCCGACACGTTGAAGGAAAAGTACGACATCACCCTGGAGGTGGTGGGCATGGACATCGACGCCATCCTGGCCAAGCTCTCCGGGGAAAAGGGGGCCGGGCAGGATGCCGGCACCATCGACATGATCTGGATCAACGGCGAGAACTTCTACTCCTGCAAGGAAAACGGGCTTCTCTACGGCCCCTTCACCCAGGAGCTGCCCAATTTCAACGCCTATGTGGACCCGGAGGACCCGGAGACCCTCACCGACTTCTGCTACCCCATCGAGGGGTATGAGGCCCCCTACGCCAAGGCCCAGCTGGTCCTCATCCACGACAGCGCCGTCACCCCGGAGACCCCGGCAAGCACCGAGGAGCTGCTGGAGTTTGTACAGAAATACCCGGGCAAGGTGACCTACCCCGCGCCCCCCGACTTCACCGGCTCGGCCTTCGTGCGCAACGTGATCTATGACATCTGCGGCTGGGAGCAGTTCCAGGATATGGAGCCCGACAAGGAGGCCCTCCGCGCCGCCGTGGCCCCCGCCATGGAGTACCTGCGGGAGCTCAACCCCTACCTCTGGAACGGCGGCGAGACCTTCCCCGCCTCCTCCACCCAGCTCACCAACCTCTTTGCCGACGGTGAGGTGCTGCTGGACATCAGTTACAGCCCCTACAGCCCGGCGGTGAACATCGAAAAGGGCGTCTATCCGGACACCGCCCAGGCCTTCCTCTGGGACAAGGGCACCATCGGCAACACCAACTACATGGCCATCGCCTACAATGCCCCCAACAAGGCCGGGGCCATGGTGGTCATCCACGAGCTCCTCTCCCCGGAGCTCCAGGCCGCCCAGTATGACGCCCAGAAGGTCCTCCCCGTGCTGGACGAGGCCAGACTCTCGGCGGAGGAGCAGGCCCTCTTCGACGCGGTGGACACCGGCGACGGCACCCTGCCCCAGGACGAGCTGCTGGAGCATCGCCTGCCCGAGATGCCCGCCGCCCTGGTGCCCCTCATCGAGGAGATCTGGGCGGAGGAAGTGGTGGGACAGTGAAGCGCCTGGCCCCCCTGCTGCTCCTCCTCCCCTTCCTGGCCCTGATGGGGCTGCTCCTCTGGGCCATGGGCTGCGCCCTGGTGCAGAGTTTGGGCTACATCCCCGCCTTCGGCCTCACCGAATTTACCCTGGACTACTATAAAGCCCTCTTCACCGACGGGACCCTGGCCGCTTCGCTGGCACTGAGCCTGAAGGTGGCCTTCCTGTCGGCAGCTTCCTCCACGGTGCTGGGGACCGCCCTGTGCGCCGCCCTGCTGGCCCTGCGCCGGGGGCGGCGGGGGGCGCTGCTGCTCCTGCGCCTGCCCATCCTGGTGCCCCACACGGTGACCGCCCTCTTCCTCATCGTCCTCCTGTCCCAGAGCGGGCTGGTGGCCCGGGCCCTCTACGCCGGGGGGCTCATCTCCGGACAGGAGGATTTTCCCGCCCTGCTCTTCGCCCCCGGCGGCATGGGGATGCTGGCGGCCTACCTGTGGAAGGAGATCCCCTTCGTGGCCTACTTCGTGGCCGCCCTCATGGGGAGCGTCCGGGATACCCTGGGGGAGGCGGCCCGCAACCTGGGGGCCGCCCCGGCCCGGGCCTTCTTCCACGTGACCCTGCCCCTGAGCCTCCCCGCCATCGGCAGCGCCTTCCTCATCATTTTCGCCTACGCCTTCGGCTCCTATGAGGTGCCCCTCCTGCTGGGGAGCACCCTGCCCAAGGCCCTGCCGGTGCAGGCCTATCTGGAGTACACCCATCCGGACCTGCTCCACCGGCCCTACGCCATGGCCATGAACGGCTTCATCCTGCTGGTGAGCCTGCTGCTGGCCCTGGTGTACGCCGCCCTGCTGCGGCGGAAGCTGAACGTCGGGAGGGTGGCACGATGAGACGCAATCCCCTCCCCGCCCTGATCCTGGCCGTGGCGGGGCTGTGTATTCTGCTGCCGGTGGCGTTGCTGGGCCTCTGGAGCGCGGCGGGGCGATGGCCCTGGCCGGAGCTGTGGCCGGAAAACTTTTCCACACGCGGCCTCGCCGAACTGCTCGCCCCCTACAACCGCACGGGGGCGCTGCTGCTGTCCAGCGTGGGGCTCTCCCTGCTGGCGGCGGCGCTGGCTACCCTGGTGGGGGCCATGACCGCCCGGGCCCTGGCCTTCCACCAGTTCCCAGGAAAAGGGCTGGTCCGCTTCGGCGCCATACTCCCCATCCTGGTGCCGGGCACGGTGCTGGCCATGGGCCTGCACACGGTGTTCCTCCGGCTGGGGCTGGCTGACACCCTCTCCGGGGTGGTGCTGGTCCATGTGATCTCGGCCCTCCCCTACACGGTGAGCATCCTCACCGATGTGACCCAGGCCCGGGGCAGGGGGCTGGAGGAGCAGGCCGCTGTGCTGGGGGCCTCCCCCACTCGGGCCTTCCTCCACGGCGCCCTCCCCTCCCTGATCCCGGGGCTCCTGTCGGCGGGGAGCATGGCCTTCGCCATCTCGTACAGCCAATATTTCACCACCCTCCTGCTGGGCGGGGGCCAGGTGCGCACCCTGTCTCTGGTGATGGTCCCCTACATCCAGAGCGGGGACCGCACCCTGGCCTCCTGCTACGCCCTGCTCTTCGTGGGTTCGGCCCTGGCCGTGTTCGCGGTGCTGGAGGGGCTCATCCACCTTTGGACAGGAGGCAGGAAATGGAACTGAAACTCACCGGCGTCCGCGCCGCCCTGGGGGGGAAGGAAATCCTCCACGGGGTGGACCTCACCATTCGGGACGGGGAGCTGCTGGCCCTGCTGGGCTCCTCCGGCTGCGGCAAGAGCACCTGCCTCAAGACCATCGCGGGCATCGTCCCCCTCAGCGGGGGTTCGATTGCCCTGGGGGAGGAAAATCTGGCCGTCCTGCCGCCCCACCGCCGGGGGGTGGTGGTGGTCTTTCAGGATTTACGGCTCTTCCCCCACCTGACGGCGGCGGAAAACGTGGCCTTCCCCCTGCGGATGCGGGGGGTGCCCCGGCAGAAGCGGCTGGAGGAGGCCGGGCAGTGGCTGGAGCGGGTGCAGCTGGCCGGACTGGACAAACGCAAGGTAGGCCAGCTCTCCGGCGGACAGCTCCAGCGGGTGGCCCTGGCCCGGGCCCTGGCCGCCCGGCCCCGGGTGCTGCTGCTGGACGAGCCCTTCTCCAGCCTGGACGAAAATTTACGGGAGGACATGCGCGCTTTGGTACGCAGTCTCCAGGAGCAGCTCCACATGACCACCGTCCTGGTCACCCACGACCGGCGGGAGGCCCTGTCCATGGCCCACCGGGTGGCGGTGATGTTCGACGGCGCCATCGAGCAGTGCAGCTCCCCCCGGGAGGTCTACGCCGCCCCGGCCACCCGGCGGGTGGCCGACTACTTCGGCGGCGGCGGATACCTGCCCGGAACGGTGCGGGACGGGGTCTTTTCCATGGGGGAGCTCTCCTTCCCCGCCGCCGTCCCCGACGGGGCCTGGGACGCCTTTCTCCGCCCCGGCGCGCTGAAGCCGGGCCAGGGCCCTCTCCCCCTCACGGTGGCGGAGGTCGCCTTCCTGGGAGAGGGCTACCAGACCACCCTGGCCGGGCCGGAGGGCTTCCGCCTCGCCCTCACCGCCCCCGCCCCCCTGGGGCCGGTGGGCCAGACCGTCCTCACCGGAGTGGACGGGGCCCAGGCGGTCCTCTTTCCCCGTGATCCCTGACAAAAACGGGAGACAGCTTGTGCTGTCTCCCGTTTTTCAGGCCAGAAAATCCTGTTTCACATATGCTTCGTACAGCCGGTCCAGAAACTCCGGCGTCAGATAGGTGCAGATCTTCTCATAGGTAAAGGCGTTCTGGATGGGCCGGTCGGGCCGCTGGTACTCCACCCAGGCCATGGCGCACCAGGTCACCCCCCGCAGGCAGGTCATGGCCAGATAGGCGCTCAGCCGCTCGGCCATGCCGCCCCGGTCGCCGGGGTCCCCCGCGGCGTCCAGGTAATGGCGGGTGAACGCCTTCATCTCTCCCGGCGTCAGGATGCAATCGGTTTTCCAGAAGGTGGTGGTGGGGGCCAGGAAGTGCCCCAGATCCTGGGCCGGGTCGGCCAGGAGGGGCTTTTCCCAGTCCACCAGAAAATTGGGTCTGCCCGGACCGTTGATGAGGAAGTTGCCCGAGTTGAGCTCGGTGTTCACCACGGCCCGGGGCGCGTCCGGGAAGGGGTCCCCCTCTCCCAGGGGCTCCAGGGCCCGGAAAAGGGTGTTCAGGCGCTTCTCCACCGCCCGGTCCCGCCGCGCGTCGGCAAGATACACCGCCGCCATGGCCCGGCACTCCTCCAGCATCGCTTCCAGTGGCCGCGCCGGGGCGAGGAGGGGGCAGTCCTCCTCCACCGGCAGGGCGTGGATGTCGGCCAGGATCTCCGCCGCCAGGGGTAAATCGGTGCGGTAGTCCAGGGCCCGGCCGGGCAGGTACTCCATCACCAGAACCCCCCAGGGGAGGACGCTCCGGCTCCCATCCACATACACCGCCCGGGGGGTGCGCCCGGTGGGCTCCAGCAGCCGGAGGGCCCGGTACTCATAGCCGATCTGGTCCGCGAGGTGCATCTGACTGCCGGTGTTCACCCGCAGCACGTATTCCTTCCCCGTGCCCGGGTGGGAAAAGCGGAAGTTGACATTGTATTCTCCCTGGCCCAGGGGGGACAGCGCCACCGCCGCCCCCAGGGGGAAGTTCAGGGCCTCCGCCACCTCGGGGCGCTTCCAATAGGCCTCCAGCTCGCTCACTTGCATCCGGTCCACCCGCTCTCTGTCGTTTGCTCCAGTGTACCAGATGGACCGCCGGACCGCAAGGCGCTAATGTTGGCCGCTCCCGTGGCCCTGGCCGTGCTCCTCGCCGTGGTGGCCGCTCCCGGAATCGGAACTGCTTCCGGAGCCGTATCCGTTTCCGCCGTTCCCGGCGCTGGCGTCCACGGCGGCGTCCGGGGCGGCCGGTCCGGCGGCGCTCTGGGCGTCGGCCAGGCGCTGGCGCAGCTCACTCATGGTCATATTCCGCGCGTCCTCCGCCGTCACCGACGGGTCCAGGGCCTGGAGCTCTACGAAGAGGCGGTATTTCCCCAACGGAAGCCCCGCCGCCTGGGCCTGGGCAGCCTCCTCGCTGCTGCCGGAGGCGCAGTGGACATTCCCGTAGTGAGAGGTGCAGGCGCTCACCCGCTCCAGCAGTTCCGCGCTCTGGTCCGGGTCGTCCCCCGTCACCGTGAGGAGCACCGGCTCCTCATCTGTCCCCAGGACCCCTTCCGCCAGCAGCCGCTCCACGGCGCTGGCGCAGTCCAGGTTGGTCAGTCCCTCGGTCAGGGCCTCCTCCGCGCCGCCGTAGGCGGACACGCCGATGACCCGGTCAAAGCGGTTCACCGACAGGGAGAGGCCGGTGTCCCCCTCCACGTTCACCGCCGCGGTGGGGGTCATGTAGACCAGATAGCCCCCCGCCCCCAGCAGCACCAGCAGAAAGCACGCCAGCGCCGCGGCCATACGCCGCGCACGCGCCCGCCGGGCCCGGGGGGAGGTCCGGGCGGCCACCGCCGCCAGGGTGCGCTCCTTCAGCACCCAGTCGGCCCGCACCTGGTCAAATGCCGCATATACCCGCTCGTCATCCATCTTCCCCACCTCCCAGCGCCTGGCGCAAAAGCCCCTTGGCCCGCGTCAGCAGCGTATAGACCGTGTTGACCTTCTTGCCTAAAATCCGGCCGATCTCCGGGGCGGTATACCCCTCATAGTAGCTCAGGTACACCACCTCCCGGTACTTCACCGGCAGGGCCAGCACCGCCTCCAGCACGTCGTTGTGCTCCGGGGCGGGGAGGGCCGCCTGCCACGCCTCCTCCAGGGGCACGGTGCGCCGCCGCAGCAGGCTGCGCAGCAGGTCCCGGCAGGCGTTGAGGGTCACCCGGATGAACCAGGCCCGCTCGTGCTCCGGGCTCTCGAAGCGGACGGAGCTCAGGGCGTATTTCAAAAACACCGTCTGAAAGATGTCCTCCGTGTCCGGCTCGTTTTTCAGATGGAGCAGACACAGCCGCCGCACCGTGTCGGCCTGCCGCTCCATCGCGCCCCGGAGCTCCTCCTCGCTGCGCATGGCGCGCCCTCCCCCTGCTTTTGTCTCTTACTTGCAGCCGTGCCCGTGGCCGTAGCCGTGGTGGGCGTAGCTCCCCAGGCCGGTCCCGACGCAGTGGTCGCAGATGCCGTCGCCGTTGGCATCCACATACCCGCCGCCGCAGCGGTCGCACACCCCGTCTCCGTCGGTATCGTACCGGCAGACGCTGGTCACCCGGTTGTCGCACACGCCGTCGCCGTTGGCGTCCACATAGTTCAGCCCCCGGCCATGGCCGCAGGCCAGCGCCGCGCCTCCTGCCGTCAGCAGGCCCAGCACCGCCAGGCCCGCGATCCACCGTTTCATCATAACAGATCCTTCCTTTCACTTCAACTGAGACGGCCGTTCCGGTCTCTCTGTCTACTAATACGGCGCGGTCCCTCCCATCCGTTCACGGGCCGGGAAAATTTTTTCAAACGCCCGAAACCAAACCGGCCGGAGGACCGCACGGTCCTCCGGCCTCTCCCGCTACCCCAGCGCCACGTCCAGGGTCATCATCACCGTAAACCCCAGGGAAAACGTCAGCACCCCGATGTCCGAGTGGGGCGGAGCGGACATCTCGGGGATGAGCTCCTCCACCACCACATAGAACATGGCTCCCGCCGCAAAGCTGAGCAGATACGGCAGCGCCGGCACCAGAAAGCCCGCTCCCCAGATGGTGAGCACCGCCGCGATGGGCTCCACCACGCCGGAGAGCACCCCATACCGCAGGGCGGAACGGCGGCTCATCCCCTCCGCCCGGAGGGGCATGGAGATGATGGCCCCCTCGGGGAAGTTCTGAATGGCGATGCCCAGCGCCAGTACCAGCGCCCCGGACAGGGTGATCGTGTGATTCCCCGCCAGATACCCGGCGAATACCGCCCCCACCGCCATTCCCTCCGGGATGTTGTGGATGGTCACCGCCAGCACCAGCTTGGCCGTGCGGCTCAGGCCGCTGCTGGGCCCCTCGGTCTCGTCGCTGTCCAGATGCAGGTGGGGTACGCTGTGATCCAGCAGCAGCAGAAACAGCACCCCCGCCCAAAAGCCCACCGCCGCCGGTACAAAGGCCAGGCGCCCCAGCGCCTCCGCCTGCTCCATGGCCGGCAGCAGCAGACTCCAGATCGAGGCCGCCACCATCACGCCGGAGGCAAAGCCCGTCAACCCCCGCTGGAGCCCGCGTCCCAGAGACTGCTTCATAAAGAGGACGCATCCCGCCCCCAGAGAGGTGCCCGCAAATGGAATCAGCACGCCGCCCAATACCTTCAGGTCCAGATTCATCTATGTACCACCTTCCGACTTTGATTGCATATCAGTTAGTTCGCGCTAACTTTCACGGCATCAGGATCATGCGCCTCCCGCGCCTTGTCAATCCGATCCCTGCGCCGGTCCATTCTATGCATTCGGCCCGGCCTCGTTCCGGCCACCCGGGCATAAAAAAACGGAGCAAGCGAACATTCGCTTGCTCCGTTCTGGAGCAGGTAAAGGGAATCGAACCCTCATATTCAGCTTGGGAAGCTGACGTTCTACCACTGAACTATACCTGCATAGGAAGCTGACTTTGATAGTATAGCACACATGCCCAGGTTTTGCAAGCGGTATTTTTCCTTTTTTCCCGGGACCGCGAAGTCCATCGAAGGGGGGACCACGATAAAAAAGATTGCCGCCTCCACCGCCGTATGAAGGCCGCGGGCCGGGAGATACTGAATGCAGTACGTCGGCACCGGGAGGCGCGTTCATGCTGGGAAAAGTGGAGATCTGCGGGGTCAACACCGCGAAACTGAAGGTTTTAAAGAACGAAGAGACAATCGAGCTGCTGAAAAAGGCCAAGGCGGGAGATCGCGCGGCCCGGGAAGCGCTTATCGCGGGTAATTTGCGTCTGGTGCTCTCGGTGCTCCAGAAGTTCAACGGTCGGGGAGAAAACGTGGACGACCTGTTCCAGGTCGGATGCATCGGCCTCATCAAGGCCATCGACAATTTCAACACCGAGCTGGATGTGCGCTTCTCCACCTACGGCGTGCCCATGATTGTGGGGGAGATCCGCCGGTATCTCCGGGACAACAGCGCCGTGCGGGTCTCCCGCTCCATGCGGGACACGGCCTACAAGGTGCTCCAGGTGAAGGAGCGCTTCCTCAGCGAGCACCAGCGGGAGCCCTCGGTGGACGAGGTGGCGGCTGAACTGGGGGTAAAGCGGGAGGACGTGGTGTTCGCTTTGGATGCCATCGTGGACCCGGTCTCCCTCTACGACCCGGTATACTCCGACGGCGGAGAGGCCATCTGCATCATGGATCAGGTGAAGGACGCCCGCAACACCGATGAGGATTGGCTGGAGCGCATCGCCCTGCGGGAGGCCATCGGCCGCCTCTCCCCCCGGGAGCGGCGCATCCTGGGCCTGCGTTTCTTCGAAGGCCGCACCCAGATGGAGGTCTCCGCCGAGGTGGGCATCTCCCAGGCCCAGGTCTCCCGCCTGGAAAAGAACGCCATCCGGCAGATTCGAAAGTCCATGTAACCCCTCAAAAACGGCCCCGGAACCGGGCGCACCAAGGGCCCGGTCCGGGGCCGTCCATTACAGTCCCAAACCCCGATAACGGTTGAAGCAGGCGAATATCTCCTGCCGGCGGGGACGGGCCAGGGACGCCACGGCGGCCTGCCCCTCACACAGGGCGGGCAGGCCCGCCCGGTCCAGCAGGTCCTCCAGCCCGTCCACCACCTGGCGCAGGGTCCTCGTTCCGTCCAGAAGATGCCGCTGGGCGTAGAGCAGGCAATATCCCAGCGCGGCCGACTGTTCCCCATCGGCCAGCTGTTCCACGTACCGCAGGTCGATGGTCTCCCGGTTGAGCGACACGCCGTCCCGCCCCAGGCTCTTCAGCTTCACCCGCTCCCCCGAACGGAATTCCCGGGAGGGGACGGGCCGTCGGTCAAAGCCCGGCATGGGCGCGGGAGGCAGCGCCTCCCCCGTCAGGGGGAACGCCCGGGCCGCCTCCTTCGCCCGGGCGGTGATGTCCCGGGGTACATAGCGGTCCATCTGGATGATGTGATCGGCCACATGGAAATAGGCTCCCGAGCTCCCCGCCACCAGGATTGTGGACAAGCCGTGGATCCGGTACAGCTCCCGGACCCGCTCCAGAAACGGGGTGATGGGCTCCATATCCCGGCGGATCACCCGCTGCATCAGCGCGTCCCGGACCATGAAATTGGTGGCGCTGGTATCCTCATCCATAAGCAGGAGAGCGGCCCCCGCCTCCATGGCCTCCGCCACATTGGCCGCCTGGGAGGTGCTGCCGCTGGCGTCCTCCGTGGTAAAGCAGGCGGTATCCCTGCCGTCGGGCAGATCGTGGATGAACATGGAGATATCGCTTTGCCGGACGCTCCGACCGTCCTCCGCCCGGATTTTCACCGCGCTTCCGTCGGTGATGACGTACTCCCGGCCATCCCCGGCGACATGATTGTAGACGCCCCGCTCCAGCGCCTCGAGAAGGGTGGATTTCCCGTGGAAGCCTCCTCCTACGATCAGCGTGACCCCCTTGGGCACTCCCATGCCGGTGAGCTTCCCCCGGTGAGGCAGCTCCAACGTCACCGCCAGCTCCTCCGGCGCGCGGAAAGGCACCGCTCCCGCCATGGGCCGGTCGGACACCCCGGAGGCCCGGGGCAGAACGCTCCCATCGGCCACGAAGGCGCACAGGCCCAGCCCGGGAAGCCGGTCCCGGATGTACTGCTGGTCCTCCGCCAGGTCGGCTACTGCCTTGAGCCGTCCGGCGTCCTGATTCCGATAGATGAGAGCGGACTCCACGCAGCGGGGCAACAGGTCAAAGAGAATCCGTTCCAGCGCCCGGGCGTTGATGGTACGCCCGTTGGCGGGAAACCCCACCTCCAAGCGCAGCACCACCTCCCCGCTCTCCGGGTTCAGCGTACAGGCCGTGCGCTCCAGCACCTCCTGGCCGCAGCGGCTTACTCCCACGAGGCCGCTGTGTCCCGAACCCCCGGCCTGAAAGGACACTTTCCCCGCCTCCCGGCCGAAGCGGCGGGTCAGCTCGTCCTGAAGCGCGACGCGCTGACAGGGCAGCCGGTAGAGCGCCGGCGGAAATCCCGCCGTCTCGCCGCTCACCCGGATGCTCAGCCGGGACGGCGCGGCAAAGGGGTCGCCCTGGACATGGTCGATGGACAGCACATAGCCGGGAAACCGCCACGCCCCCCGGGTGTCCTTGTAGGCGGGATAGCTTTTCCGGTCGATTCTGGCCAGCAGGTTTCTCAAATCAAGCCCGTTTTGCATGGTTTCCTCCAATCCCCATAAATTCCGAGTAAAGTTTATAAAAAGTCGCCGCAAACAATCAAAACTTGCGGTTACATGCCTTTTTTGCTCCAAAAAGCGAGTAGACAACTCTACGTCCAGCCCAAGCCGGAGCGCGGTGCAGCGGGTCCGGTAAAGAAGCGCAGCAACATGTGCGCGCTCTGATTGATAAGAATAAGTCGGAGCAAGCAATGTGCTGCTTCCTCCGACGTGGCGCAGCGGGAGGGATTCGAACCCTCGTGCGGTTGCTCCCAAACGTGTGTCTGAACCTTCAGCCAGCACTCTACCGCCCTCTTTGGCCCTTTCCTCTGCTCCGGCAGTTTATCTTTGACACTCTTTTGCCCTGCGTGTTTCAAGCAAAACTTTCTCCTTTTGGGATGGGTGTGGGATTGGATTCTGTGTATTAAAAGATGTTCCGTCCGGCTTGAAGGGCAATGGCAGGGCAAATTACCGCAGAGGGGTGGGCGCAGGAATTGCGCCGCATAAACAAAGAATAGCTGTCTGAACGCGCTGGCACGGAGATACTGCGGGGCGAGCAAACCGGCCTCCCTGCTTCGACGGATTGCCAGACATGCCCACCCGTACTGTCCCGAATACAAAGTGCCCATTGAACTAACATGAAGAAGCTCCCTTCCGAATCAGGCCTGGCATCCGCTGCCACCTGCCCTGCAGGGATCTTCTAATTATTCGGCTTTAAGACAGCTGAAACTTTGGCGAGGCGAAAGTGCAGACTGTTTTTCAAAACAGTTTCCCCAATTTGCAACGCACTTTTACTCTGCTGATGTGTTTTGATGCTCCGGCAAAGCTATATCGTTGGCACATCGGAAACGCCTTCGGACGATGTTGACGGTTGTTCTGTTGACAATATAACAGCTTTGGGAGCATCTCTATGTATCTGAATATCAACAGCATTGTCCTCGGTACGAACCTCATAACGCTTTTCAGGTAATCCATAAACATTAACGCTTTGATGACCAGTAGAAAATACATTATTTTCTATA
>CALWOL010000166.1 GCA_944383135.1 uncultured Flavonifractor sp. | reverse complement strand
CCTTGATGGCCAGCCGGGGCAGGTTGATGGTGGTGAAGCTCAGGTTGCCCCGGCCGTTGCAGATCTCCCGGCTGGGGTCGTACACGTTGCCGATGACCCGGGTGCGGCAGCCCATGTAGGCAATCTCGGTCTCCGGGTGTCCGGGCTTGTAGTATTGCAGGTTGAAGGGGGCGTCCAGGAAGGAGAAGTTGGGGAACAGCCGCTTGGCGGAGCACCGGATGGCCAGCTGGAACAGGTCATAGTTGGGCTCCCCGGGGTTGTAGTTGACCCCCTCCTTCACCCGGAAAATCTGGATGGGGAAAATGGGGGTCTCCCCGCCGCCCAGCCCCGCCTCGGTGGCCAGCAGGATGTTCTTCATCACCATCCGCCCCTCGGGGGAGGTGTCCATGCCGTAGTTGATGGAGGAGAAGGGGGTCTGGGCCCCCGCCCGGGAGTGCATGGTGTTCAGGTTGTGGATGAGGGCCTCCATGGCCTGGTAGGTGGCCCGGTCCGTCTCCTTCACCGCCCGCTGGTGGGCAAACTGCTGGGCCCGGGTCACGTCCCCGAACTCCGCCGCCAGGGCCTCCCCCTCGGCGGCGGCATAGTCCGCCCAGTCCTCCAGGGTGGGCGCAAGGCCGCTGCGCGCCTCAATCTCCTCCATGACGGCCTTCAGCCGCCGCTCCGGGTCCTCCCGGTCCTCCAGCAGCATGAGGGCACGGGCCAGGTTCTGCCGGTACAGCCGCCGGAAGGTCTTGCGCACCCCGTCGGCCATGCCGTAGTCGAAGTTCACCACGCTCTGACCGCCGTGCTGGTCATTCTGGTTGGACTGGATGGCAATGCAGCACAGGGCGGCATAGGAGGAAATGTCGTTGGGCTCCCGCAGGGTGCCGTGGCCGGTGGAAAAGCCGCCGGCAAACAGCTTTTTGATGTCAATCTGGCAGCAGGTGGTGGTGAGGGTGAGGAAATCCAGGTCGTGGATGTGAATGTCCCCCTCCCGGTGGGCCCGGGCGTGGTCCGGGTTGAGGACAAACATGTCATAAAACTGCTTGGCGCCCTCCGAGCCGAATTTCAGCATGGCGCCCATGGCGGTATCCCCGTCGATGTTGGCGTTCTCCCGCTTCAGATCAGATTCCTTGGCGGCGGAAAAGGTAATGTCCTCGTAGGTTTTCATCAGCCGGGTGTTCATCTGCCTGGCCCGGCTGCGCTCCTCCCGGTAGAGAATGTAGGCCTTGGCGGTCTGGACATAGCCGTTGTCCATCAGCACCCGCTCCACCAAATCCTGGATGTGCTCCACATCGGGCTGCAGCTCCCCCTCCACCTCCAGAATGGAGAGCACCTCGTCCGCCAGATGCTGGGCCACCTCCTCCTTGTTGGGCTTATAGGTGGCCCGGAAGGCCTTGTTGATGGCCTGGGCAATCTTTTCCTCGTTGAAATCCGCCAGCCGGCCGTCCCGCTTCCTGATCTTGGTGAGTGTCATCGCTTTTCCTTTCCTTTCCGCGCCATTTCTTCCACACAATATCTTGTGCTCGTATTTCTACATACCTCATCCATAATACCGTATCTTGAAGGGCTGCGTCAAGGCGCAAAACAAAAAGCCCGCCCCAAAAAGAGGGCGTGCTTTTTGTCGCTTTCGCTGATTTTGAAAAAGAGGGTGCCTTCCCCTTGACGGACTCAGAGCAGGATGAGACCGTACCTCCGGGCCATGGTCCGGAGAAATTCCTCCTCTAGATCCCCGGTGCCGTCCCAGAAGGCCCGGCCCTGATAGATGCGCAGGGCCTTCTCCAGCAGCTCGGGCACGTCGGAGAAGAGGCACAGGGCGTCCTTCACCACATACTGATTCTCGGCAAAGATGTCCAGATCGTCCTCCTCCAGGATGGCGATTTTCAGGGCCCCCTGGGGAGAGATCTCCTCCGCCACCAGGATGTCCTCCATCAGGTCCGGGGTGCAGGCAATCATCTCCCCCACGTCCACGTCTGGGGTGATGAACCGGGCCTCCTTCTCGCTGGCACAGGGGATCACATCCGGGTCCCGTTCCACCGGGGGAAAGGCGGAAAAGTCCACCTGAGCCACGGCCTGCCGGAGGGCGGCCACATGGTCCGGCCCGGCGCCGCAGCAGCCACCGAAGATACGGGCTCCGGCCGCGGCAAAGGCTGGCACGGCGGCCGCCAGCTCCTCCGGGGTGCAGCAGGCGCCGGGCAGTCCGGCGCTGGGCTTGACCAGGAGGGGGATGGCGGCGTAGGGGACCAGCCGCTTCAGCTGCTCCGCCGCCACCGCCGGGGCGGTGCAGTTGAGGCCGAAGGCGGAGGCGCCCATGCCCTGCATCACAATCATGGCGGCCAGCACATCGGTGCCGGTGGGGGTCCGCCCCTCCTCATCGCAGGTGAAGGACACCCACACCGGCCTGTCCGACACGCTTTTGCAGGCCAGCACCGCCGCCCGGGCCTCCGCCATGGTGGTCATGGTCTCCGCCACGAACAAATCCACCCCGGCTCCCGCCAGGGCGGCGGCCTGCTCGGTGTAGACGGCCACCATCTCCTCAAAGCTGCTCTCCCCGAAGGGGGGCAGGGACAATCCCAGGGGCGCCAGGTCACCGGCCACCAGGGTCTGCGTCCCGGCGGCCCGCCGGGTGAGCTCCACCAGCCGGCGGTTGTACTCCTCCACCCTGTGGAAGGCTCCGCAGCGGCTCAGGCCCACCCGGTTGGCCCCGAAGGTGGGGGCCAGCAGGATTTGGCTGCCGGCCTCCACGTAGGCCCGCTGAAGCTCCAGCAGCGCCTCCGGGTGATCCAGCACCCACTGCTCGGTGACCGCGCCCCGGGGCATGCCCCGGGCCATCAGCTCGGTGCCGGTGGCGCCGTCCATCAACAGGGGCAGGGATAAGGGAATGCTGTCCATAGTCCGTCCTCTCAACACATACATTTCTTGGGGTGTACGGGGCCCCGCACAGCGGGGCGGCGCTTTTGCGCCGTACCAAGCGCTTTGGGCCTTTGGCCCAAAACCTTGATGCCGGGCGAATTCACTTCGCCCGAGCAGGTGAAAAATTTACGGCCATCATAAAAATAGCCACACCCATTGGGGTGTGGCTATTTTTATGGTACGCCCGAAGGGACTCGAACCCCCAGCCTTCAGAACCGGAATCTGACGCTCTATCCAATTGCGCTACGGGCGCGCAGGACACGTTTCATTTCGCGTGCCTGATTATTATAGCAACCTTTTCTTCGTTTGTAAAGAGGCAGTTTTGGTTTTTTCCAAAAAACTCAGTTCACTCCAGTTCCCGGGGGAGGAATGCCTCGTAGGGCAACACACCGGCCAGCTCCACCAGCAGATCGGAGAAGCCGCCGCTGCCGTCGTATCCCATGGCGGGGGTGCGCAGCACCTCGCCCCGCTCCGGCGGGCGGATGGGCAGGGAGACCACCGCCCGGCAGCCCCGGTCCTCCCGCTGCTCAAACACAATGGTGCCGCCGTGGCCCGCGGCGATGCTCCGGGCGATGCGCAGCCCCAGGCCCAGCCCTTCCGGCCGGTACAGGGGATTGTCCTTCTCCCCGGGCTGGGGAGGCACGAGGCCGGGGCCGTTGTCCCACACGGTGAGTACCGCCCGCCCCTGCCGCACCGCCAGGCGCAGGCCGGCCTGGCCGCCCTTGCCCGCCGCCTTCACGGCGTTGGCAATCAGGCCCAGCAGCATCCGCCGCAGCATCCGGCTGTCTCCCCGGGTCAGCAGGGAGCCGGTCTCCTCCTCGTAGGAAAGCACCACTCCCGCCTGCTCCGTCAAAGGGGCGGCCTGAGCCGCAAGCTCCCGGCACAGCCCGGCCAGATCCAGCGTCTCCGC
>CALWOL010000165.1 GCA_944383135.1 uncultured Flavonifractor sp. | reverse complement strand
CCGGCAAGGAGCAGCACATCACCATCACCTCCTCCACCAACATGTCCAAGGAGGACATCGACAAGGCCGTCCGGGAGGCCGAGCAGTTCGCCGCCGAGGACGCCAAGCGGAAGGAAGAGGTGGACGTGCGCAACCAGGCCGACCAGGTGGTCTATCAGACCGAGAAGGCTCTGGAGGACGCCAAGGACAAGATTGACGCCGGCGACAAGGCCAACGTGGAGGCGGCTCTGAACAAGCTGAAGGACGCCCTGAAGGGCACCGACATCGCCGCCATTAAGGCCGCCACCGAGGAGACCACCAAGGCCTTCTACCCCGTGGCGGAGAAGATGTATCAGCAGGCCGGTCAGGCCGGCCAGCCCGGCCCCGACATGGGCGGCGCGGGCTTCGGCGGCGGCCAGGCCGGCGGCTCCGGCACCGATCCCAACGTGGTGGACGCCGACTATCAGGTCGTGGATGACGATAACAAGTAACACACACTGGTGAGCACGGGCCGGTTTGGGGCCGCCCTCCAAAGGGGGGCAGCCTCAGACCGCCCGTTTCTCCCGTAAAGAGGTGAACACCAATGCCTGAACAGAAACGAGATTATTACGAGGTCCTGGGGGTCTCCAAGGGGGTCTCGGACGAGGAACTGAAAAAGGCCTACCGCAAGCTGGCCAAGCAGTACCACCCCGACTTGAATCCCGGCGACAAGACCGCCGAGGCCAAGTTCAAGGAGGTCAACGAGGCCTACGAGGTGCTCTCCGACAAGGAGAAGCGGGCCAAGTACGACCAGTTCGGCCACGCGGGGGTGGACCCCAACTTCGGCGCCGGCGGGTTCGGCGGCGGCGGCTTCGGTGGCTTTGACATGGGGGATATCGACCTGGGGGACATTTTCGGCTCCTTCTTCGGGGGCGGCTTCGGCGGCGGCGGCAGCCGCCAGCGCACCGGCCCCATGAAGGGCGAGACCCTCCGGGCCGCGGTGACCATTACCTTTGAGGAGGCCGCCTTCGGCTGTGAGAAGGAGATTGTCCTCAACCGCACCGAGACCTGCGAGGACTGCCGCGGCACCGGCTGCGCCCCCGGCACCACCGCCGAGGTGTGCCCCGACTGCCACGGCACCGGCACCGTCCGCATCCAGCGGGGCGGCGGGGCCTTTACCTTCGCCACCACCACCACCTGCCCCAAGTGCGGCGGCAGGGGCAAGCTGATCCACCAGCCCTGCAAGTCCTGCAGAGGCACCGGCACCGCCCGGAAGCAGCGGAAGATTACCGTCAACATTCCCGCCGGCATTGACAACGGCCAGGCTGTCTCCCTCCGGGGACAGGGCGGCGCCGGCCGCAACGGCGGCCCCGCCGGGGATCTGCTCATCAGCGTCACCGTCCGGCCCCACCCCTACTTCAAGCGGGAGGGCACGTCGGTCTATCTGGACCAGCCGGTCTCCTTCCTCCAGGCCACTCTGGGGGCGGATCTGGAAATCCCCACCATCGACGGCAAGGTGAAGTGGAATCTGCCCGCCGGCACCCAGCCCGGCACCACCTTTCGCCTGCGGGGGAAGGGCATCCCCTCCGTCAACGGCAGGGGCAGGGGCGACCAGTACGTCACGGTAAACGTGCAGGTGCCCACCAATCTGAGCCATGAGCAGAAGGAGGCGCTGCGTGCCTATGGCGAAGCCATGGGCGAGATTCAACCGGGCCCGGTGGACAGCGTGAAATCTTTCTTTGACAAAAAGAAGAAGAAGAAATAAAATAGGAGGATGAGTGTATGCTCATCCTCTTATCTTTTGCCCCCTGTCCGGAGGTGTATCTTCTGTGGGTGCTGCCCGTTATCTTGTCTATCTCTTTCCCGTGCTGACCGCAGCGGCGCTGTTCTACTTTTTCGCCTGGTATCTCCAGACCCAGCGCACCCCCCTGGCCCAGCGTCTGGACCCCACCCTGGCAAAGCCCTGGCTGTCCTTTTCCGGCGTCTGCCACCCTATGGTGAAGAGGGACGCCGTCCCGCTGCTGCTCATTACCGCGATATACGCCGTCACCGCCTTCGCCCACCTGGGGGATCTGAGCGCCCCCCAGAGCCCCCGGGATTTCGGGGAGGAGAAGGCCCAGACCTTTGTCCTGCCGGAGGAGGTGCAGGTGTCGAAAATCTGGTATTTCTGCGGCCTGGGCACCGGCAAGTACCAGGTGGAAATCTCCTCCGACGGGGTGAACTGGCTCTCCCTATGGCAGCGGAAGGACGACCCCGAGGACACCGACGAGGTCACCGGCTGGTACTGGGCGGACGGCACCGGCTACTCCGCCAGCTACGCCATGACCCAGAACTACAACCAGCTGTTCAAGTGGAATGAAATAACCATCGACAATCCCCAGTATATCCGCTACCTGCGCATCACCGGCCAGGCCAACAAGGAGCTGCTGGAGCTGAATGAGCTGGCCTTTTTTGACATGGACGGCCAGCTCATCGACCTGAGCGACGCCACCAATCCCCTGTTTGACGAGCAGGAGCTGGTTCCGGAGGCCATCACCTATCTGAACAGCGCCTATTTTGATGAAATCTATCACCCCCGCACCGCTTATGAGCACATCCGGGGGGTATATCCTTATGAGATTACCCATCCCCCGCTGGGCAAGCTGATTCTGGGCATCGGCATCCGGCTCTTCGGCATGACCCCCTTCGGCTGGCGGTTTATGGGCACCCTCTTCGGGGTGGGGATGCTCCCCCTGCTGTACGTGTTTTTGAAAAACCTCTTCGGCCGCACCAGCATTGCAGCCTGCGGCACCACTCTGCTGGCCGCCGACTTCATGCACCTGACCCAGACCCGGCTGGCCACCATCGACACCTACGCCTTCTTCTTCATTCTGCTGATGTACTGGTTCATGTACCGGTGGCTGGTCCTCCCCGCCGGGGCCTCCTTCAAGGCCTGCGCCCTGCCCCTGTTCCTCTCCGGCCTGTTCTGGGGCATCGGGGCGGCCTCCAAGTGGACGGTCATCTACGGCTGTACCGGGCTGGTGGTGCTCTACTTCCTGGGCCTGGCCCTCAAGCTGCGCCAGTGGCCGGAGGAGACGCGCCACGAGCGGCTGGGCTGGACGGTAAAAACCCTGGCCTTCTCCGTGCTGGTGTTCGCCCTCATCCCCGCCCTTATCTATACCCTGTCCTACCTGCCCTACGCCGCCGCCTCCGGGGAGGTCTCCCTGGAGAACCTGGTGCGCGAGATGTGGGAAAATCAGAAGTATATGCTCTCCTACCACCAGGGCGTGACCGACACCCACCCCTACTCCTCCCGGTGGTATGAGTGGCTGGTGGACGCCCGGCCCATCCTCTACTATATGGACAACTCGGTATCGGGAGTTACCACCCGTTTCGCCGCCTTTGTCAACCCGGTGGTGTGCTGGGGCGGCCTGCTGGCGGTGCTGGCCTGCGGCTTCCACGGCATCGTCCGCCGCAGCGGCAGGGCCCTGTTCCTCTTCATCGGCTACCTGGCCCAGCTGGTGCCCTGGCTGTTCATCGGCCGCATCACCTTCGCTTACCATTACTTCCCCTCGGTGCTCTTCCTCATCCTGGCCCTGTGCTATGTGTTCCACACCCTGGCGGAAAAGGAGGAGCTGGTGCGGTGGAAGGGAGCCATGTACGCCGTCACCGGCGGGGCGGTGGCTCTCTTCATCCTGTTCTATCCGGTGCTGGTGGGCCTCACCTATCCCACCTGGTACGGCACCTGCGTGCTCAAGTGGTTCCCATCCTGGCCCTTTTAAAGGAGACGTTTTATGTACTGCTCTGATTATCACACCCACAGCCGGCTCTCCCCCGACAGCGATGCCCCGCTGGCACAGATGGCCCAGGCGGCGGTGGACGCCGGACTGGCCGAGCTGTGCATCACCGACCACTGCGATTTGCTGGACATCCACGGCACTCCGGTGGATTGCTACGGCTGGCCCCCCGCCGTGGCCCAGCATCAGGAGGTGTCCGCCCGCTTTTCCGGCCAGCTCACCCTGAAGCTGGGGCTGGAGCTGGGCATGGCCCACCTGAATCCCGACGCCGCCGCGGCCATTACCAGCCTGCCGGAGCTGGACTTCGTGCTGGGCTCGGTGCATAACCTGTGCCCGGAACAGGGGGGTATCGACTTCTACTACGTCCCCTATCCCGACGCCGACGCCTGCTATGCCGCCCTGGACGACTATTTTGCCTCCATGGCCATCCTGGCGGGCACCCCCCATTACGACGTGCTGGCCCACATCATCTATCCCCTGCGGTATATGGACGTGCCGGTCTCCCTGGAGGGGTACTACGACCGCATCCGGGCTATCCTGCGCACCGCCGTGGAGCACGGCAGGGGCATGGAGGTCAACACCTACCGGGGCCGGACGGTGGCGGAATGGAAGCCTGTGCTGGAGCTGTACCGGGACTGCGGCGGGGAGATTGTCACCGTGGGCTCCGACGCCCACGTCCCCGGCGGGGTGGGCAAGGGCGTCCGGGAGGCGCTGGAGCTGCTGGCCGGCTGCGGCTTCCGGTACGTCTGCACCTATGACAAGCATAAGCCTGTATTTCACAAATTGTAAGAGGAGGCATTGGCAATGATTGCATTGGGTTCCGACCACGGAGGACTGGCCCTGAAGCAGCACGTGATGGCCTGGCTGGACGCCCACGGCCTGGCCTACCAGGACTTCGGCTGCTACACCAGCGAGAGCTGCGACTACCCCGACTTCGGCCGGGCGGCGGCGGAGGCGGTGGCCTCCGGGGCCTGCGACCGGGGCATTGTCATCTGCACCACCGGCATCGGCATCTCCATCGCCGCCAACAAGGTGCGGGGCATCCGCTGCGCCCTGTGCAGTGAGCCCCTGTCCGCCGAGATGACCCGGCGGCACAACGACGCCAACATGCTGGCCATGGGGGGCGGACTCATCGGCCCCAACATGGCGGACCGGATTGTGGAGGTGTTCCTCAACACGGAGTTTGAGGGGGGCCGCCACCAGCGCCGGGTAAACAAGCTGGAGGGCTGAGACAGAAATGAGACGGGCGGGCAGGTTATAAACCTGCCCGCCCGTTTTGCGTTTTTGAAGGATTCAGTCCTGGTATTGCAGATGGGGCAGGCCCTGGAAGGCGCCCTGGGTAAACTGCCAAGTGGAGGTAAAGTCAAAGCCGGAATAGGAGCTCTGGGCATAGGGCACGGTCACCAATGTCCCTCCGTTGTAGTACTCGGTACCGGTGACGCTCTGGCCCACCCGATAACAGCTGTTTATGGTAGCCGCAGCCGCCGTCAGGCCGCCCACATAGGATTTGCTGCCGCCGGAAACGTCGCCCGCGGCATAGCACCGGGTGAGCTCAGTCTGAATCAGCCAGCCCCCCAGACCGCCGGCAAACAGGGAGGAACCGGTAGAAATTCCCGTCCTTCGGGCGGTGACATCGCCCAGCGCGAAGCAGTCTCTGACCTCCAGGCGGATCCCGCCGCCCAGCAGGCCGCCGGCCTGGGTCCCGGCCCTTCCGCTGCTGCCGCCCGGATAGCTCAACGATATGTTTCCGGTGGCATAGCAGCGGGAAATCGCGGTCGCCTGATACCCATCCCCGCTCTCCAGCTCGCCGATCAGGCCGCCGGCCATACAGGTATTGCTGGTTGTCGCCTGGGTGGATTTGGACGATACCTCACAGTTTGAGAAGCAATTGGTCACCTGGTTCTCCGGCTGGTTCATCAGGTAGCCCACCAGGCCGCCGGCATAAGGCGCCATTCCGCTGGCGGACACCGGCCCGCCGGTGGTATAGCAGTTGATGTAATTGGTATTGTTGGAATGGCCCACCAGGCCGCCGGCATAGGACACATCGCTGCCGTGATAGGCACTGACGCCCCGGGCGTCAATCTCCACCGCCAGATTTTTAATGGTGGCGTCATAGGCGGAGGCGAACAGGCCCGCCAGCCGCTTCTTGCTGGCGGAGGAAATGTACAGGCCGCTGACCGTATGGCCCCGGCCGTCCAGGGTGCCCTGGAAGCCGTAGACGGGGGACCACTCGCCGGTAAGCTGGATATCCTGGGTCAGATAGAAGGTCTTGCCCGCGGTATCCGACTGATCCAGCGCGGCCAGTTCCCCCTGGCTGGAAATGGGGATGGCGTCGGCGGGCAGCTCGTCCGCCGTGGGATCGGCCAGGAAGCCCAGGTTATAGGTGGGGGC
>CALWOL010000164.1 GCA_944383135.1 uncultured Flavonifractor sp. | reverse complement strand
CCACCGCGCCGTTGCGGATCTTGAAGCACTTCATGTCCTGGCCGCCGATGTCGATGATGAAGTCCACATCGGGGTTGAAGTGGGCGGCGGCCTTGTAGTGGGCCACGGTCTCCACCAGGCCGGCGTCACAGCTGAAGGCGTTGAGAATCAAATCCTCGCCATAGCCGGTGACCGCCGCGCCGCGGATGGTGATGCGGCTGCCGCACAGGGCGTAAATTTCCCGCAGCTGCTCCAGCACGATGGCCACCGGATTGCCCAGGTTGGAGTGGTAGTAGGTGTAAAGCAATCCGCCGTCGGCGGTGATCAGAGCCATTTTGGTGGTGGTGGAGCCGGCGTCAATGCCCAGCCAGGCGTCCCCGGCGTAGGTGTGAATGTCCGCCTCCGGAGGGTGCATGGCGTTGTGCCGGGCGGTAAAGGCCTCGTAATCGGCCTTGCTCTCAAAGAGGGGGGGCATGGTGTCCACCAGGCCCACGTTGTCCACGCTCCGCTCCAGCCGGTCCAGCACATCGTCAAAGAGCTGCTCTCCGTATTCGGAGGCGCACAGGGCGGCGCCGATGCCGGCAAAGCAGTCCCCGTCCTCGGGGAAAATGGCGTGCTCGCTGTCCAGCTTCAGGGTTTCGATGAACCGCTGGCGCAGGCCCATGAGGAAGTGGAGGGGACCGCCCAGAAAGACAATCTTGCCCTTCAGCTCCCGGCCCTGGGTGAGGCCGGCCACCGTCTGGTCCACCACCGCCTGGAAAATGGAGGCGGCCACATCCTCCTTCCGCCCACCCTGGTTCAGGATGGGCTGGATGTCGCTCTTGGCGAACACGCCGCAGCGGGAGGCGATGGGGTAGATTTTCTCGTGCTGGAGGCTCAGCTCGTCCAGCTCGTTCACCGTGACGTTCATCAGGGTGGCCATCTGGTCGATAAAGGCTCCGGTGCCGCCGGCGCAGGAGCCGTTCATCCGCTCCTCCAGAGCGCCGCCGAAGAAAATAATCTTGGCGTCCTCGCCCCCCAGCTCAATAACCGCGTCGGTGTCCGGTATGTACTGGTTGACGGCGGCGGCAGTGGCATATACCTCCTGCACAAAGTCGATGTCCGCCGCCTTGGCCACGCCCAGACCGGCCGAGCCGGTGATGACCATGCGCACCTGCTGACCTGCCAGCTTGTCGGAAATGGTGCGCAGGGTCTCCGCCGCCCGCTCCCGGGCCTTGGAGTAGTGCCGCTCGTAGGAGCGGAAGAGCAGCTTGTTCTGTTCGTCCAGCACCACAACCTTGACGGTGGTGGAGCCGATGTCAATCCCAATCCGAAGGCTCATACATTCACCCGTTTACCTTTTTAATAAGAATTTCGTAACCATCATAATATAACAAATTTCTCAAATTTACAAGTGCCAAGGTGTGATATGCAGGAAATTCCACCGGAAAAGGGGAGATACAGCAGCTGCCGTATCTCCCCGGGGGTGATTTTTGTGTTATTTGACGATTACCGGCGGTACGTGCGGGTGATTTTGGCCAGCTTTCCGGACACGGAGGGGTTGAGGGCCTCCCCCCGTACCCGCCAAGACCAGTTGTGGGGCCCCAGAGTGCCGGGGGTGTTGATGCGGGCGTCGCCGCCCAGCCCCAGCAGATCCTGGAAGGGGGCGATGGCCAGGCGGCAGGGGGACATCCAGGCCCCGCACACCGCGCCCCAGCCGAAGCCCTCATCCTCCCGCAGCCGCAGGTAGTCAAAGGCGTAATCCCGCTCGGCGGGGCTGGCCTCGCTGAACAGCCACTGGACAAAGGTGGGGGTGTCGTGAGTACCGGTGTAGATAACCCCCTCCTTGGGGCAGTTGTGAGGCAGGTAGGAGCTTTCCCCCACCGGGTCGAAGGCGAATACCAGCACCTTCATGCCGGGCAGGCCGCTTTGGTTGATAAATTCCAGGGCGTCGGCCTCCAGAGCCCCCAGATCCTCGGCGATGAGGGCCAGGCCGGGCACGCCTTTCAGGGCGTCCAGCAGGCCGTTGCCGGGGCCCTTCTCCCAATGACCGAAGCTGGCGTTGGGGGCGCCGGCGGGGATGGACCAGTAGGTGTGGAAGGCCCGGAAGTGGTCGATGCGCACCACGTCGTACAGCCGGGCCATTTGAGCGCCCCGCCGCCTCCACCAGGCAAAGCCGGTTTTCTTGTGGTAGTCCCAGTCGTAGAGGGGATTGCCCCAGTGCTGGCCCAGTTCGGTAAAGGCATCGGGGGGCACCCCCGCCACCGCGGAGGGACGCATATCCGCCTCCAGCTGGAAGAGCTCCGGCTCACTCCACACCTCGGCGCTGTCGGGGGAGACGTAGATGGGCATATCTCCGATGATGGAGATACCCTTGGAGTTGGCGTAGGCCTTGACGGCGGTCCACTGGCGGAAGAAGAGCAGCTGGAGGAAGGCCTGGAAGCGGCACTCCTCCGCCAGCTCCGTGCGGTAGCGGGCCATGGCCTCCGGCTGGCGCAGCCGGGCCTCGTCGGGCCAGTCGGCCAGTACCTTGCCGCCGAAGTGGGCCCGCAGAGCCAGGAACAGCGCGTAATCGGGCAGCCAGTCCGCCTCATCCGCCAGGAATTTGTCCAGCAGGGGGGCGTACCGCTCCCGGCCCCGCTCCCAGGCCTTCCGGAACAGGGGCTCACGGTTTTGATGGAGCCAGGCATAGTCCACCCGGTCGGGATTGTTCCAGCGGGCGGAGTTCAGCTCGTCCTGGGTGAGCAGCCCCTCCTCCTGGAGCAAATCCAGGTCCAGCAGCAGGGGGTTTCCGGCGAAGGAGGAGGCGGACATATAGGGGGAATCTCCGCCGCCCGGCGGTACCAGGGGCAGGATTTGCCAAAACTTTTGCTTCCCGTCGGCCAGGAAGTTGATAAACTGCCGGGCGGACTTGCGCAGGGTCCCGATGCCGTAGGGCCCGGGAAGGGAAAAGACGGGAAGGAGGATACCACTGGCTCTTGCTTGCATATACAGGCCTCCCAGATGAAGGATATGGAACTCCTGCATTATACTACATTTTGCGCTCCCCTGCAAGGCCGGGAAGGGAAGGGGCGTTTTTATTCCCCCGGAGTATCCGGGACGGGCCGGAAGCGGAGGGCCAGCGCGCCGTCCTCACAGCACACCTGGGCGGTGCCGCCCCCCTGAAGCGCGCCGCTGAGCAGGCCCTCGGCGGCGGGGTCCTCCACCCCGGAGCGGATGGTCCGCCGGAGGGGCCGGGCGCCGTAGGCGGGGTCAAAGCCCTCCCTGGCCAGCAGGTCCAGCGCCTCCTCCGTCCAGGACAGAGCAACGCCCAGCGCCGCCAGCCGCGTCCCCACCTGCTCCAGCATCCGCCGGGCGATGGCGCGGATGTCCTCCCGGCCCAGCTGGGTAAAGACAATGGTCTCGTCCAGCCGGTTGAGAAACTCCGGGCGGAATACCTTTTTCAAATCCTCCGTCACCAGGGTCTTCAGCTCCTCCGGCGAGCGGGTGCGGCCGTCGGCGGGATTGGCGGCGGCAAAGCCCAGCCGTCCGCCCTTGGCGGTGATGCGCTGGGCCCCCACGTTGGAGGTGAGCACCACCACGGCGTTTTTGAAGTCGGCCTTCCGCCCCTGGGAATCGGTGACCACCCCGTCCTCCATCATCTGAAGGAGGATGCCCCAGATGTCCGGGTGGGCCTTTTCGATTTCGTCGAAGAGCACCACGCAGTAGGGCCTGCGGCGCACCTTCTCGGTGAGCTGACCGCCCTCCTCGTAGCCCACATATCCCGGGGGGGAGCCGATGAGCCGGGAGACGGCGTGCTTTGCCATATACTCCGACATGTCAAAGCGGAGCATGGCCTCCTCGCTGCCGAACATGGCGTGGGCCAGGGCCTTGCACAGCTCTGTCTTGCCCACGCCGGTGGGACCCAGGAAGAGGAAGCAGCCGGTGGGCCGGCCCGGCTCCTTCAGGCCCACCCGGCCCCGCCGCACCGCCCGGGCCACCGCCCGGACGGCGTCCTCCTGCCCCACCACCCGCCGGTGGAGGTCCTCCTCCAGCTTCAGCAGCCGGTCGCTCTCCGCCTGGGTGAGGGTGGTGACCGGGATGCCGGTCCAGCCCGCCACCACCTCCGCGATGTCCTCCGCCGTCACCGAGCCGGTGTTCTGCCCCGAGCGCCAGCGGGCCTTCTGACGCTCCAGCTCCCGGCCAAAATCCTCCTCCGCGTCCCGGAGCATGGCGGCCTTCTCAAAGTCCTGGTCCCGGATGGCCTCCTCCTTTTCCCGGCGGGTGCGGGCGGTGCGCTCCTCCAGGGCCTGGAGGTCGGGCGGCGCCGCCAGACGCTGAATCCGCACCCGGGAAGCGGCCTCGTCCATCAAATCAATGGCCTTGTCGGGCAGCCGCCGGTCCCCGATGTAGCGTACAGACAGGGCGATGGCGGCGTCAATGGCCTCGTCGGTGATGGTGAGCTTGTGGTGGGCCTCATACCGGTCCCGCAGGCCCAGCAGGATGGAGCGGGCGGTGGAGCTGTCCGGCTCGGCCACCACCACCGGCTGGAAGCGCCGCTCCAGGGCGGCATCCTTTTCGATATACTTCCGGTACTCGTCGGTGGTGGTGGCGCCGATGACCTGGAGCTCCCCCCGGCCCAGGGCGGGCTTGAGGATGTTGGCGGCGTCGATGGCCCCCTCCGCCGAGCCCGCGCCCACGATGGTGTGCAGTTCGTCAATAAAAAGGATGATGTTGCCCACCCGGCGGACCTCGGTGAGAATGCTTTTTACCCGCTCCTCAAATTCCCCCCGGTATTTGGTGCCCGCCACCATGGAGGACAAATCCAGGGACAGCAGCCGTTTGTCTCGGAGGTCGTCGGGCACCTGGCCGGTGGCAATGCGCCAGGCCAGCCCTTCAGCCACGGCGGTTTTGCCCACCCCCGGCTCTCCGATGAGGGCGGGGTTGTTTTTCTGCCGCCGGGCCAGAATCTGGATGGCCCGCTCAATCTCCCGGTCCCGGCCAATGACCGGGTCCAGCACGCCGCCGGCGGCCAGCCGGGTCAAATCCCGGCAGAACTGGTCCAGCAGCTTGGTGTCGCCGCCGTATTCCCGCTCCCGGGGCCGTCCGCTGGAGCGGAAGGGAGAGGAGGGCTCGCCCCCCATGGCGGCGGTGACGTCGGCCTTCAGCCGCCGGGGTTCCACTCCGCTGTTGGCCAGGACCCGCACCGCCACCCCGTCTCCCTCCCGGAGAAGCCCCAGCAGCAGGTGCTCGGTGCCCACAAACTGGTGTCCCAGCCGGACGGCCTCGGTGAGGGAGAGCTCGATGATCTTCTTGCACCGGGGCGTGAGCCCCTGGGAGGGGGCGGTGCCGCCGTCTCCCGTGCCCACCAGGGCGGCAATGGCGCTTTTCAGGGTCTCGGAGTCCAGCCCGGCGGCCAGCAGTACCTTGGCGGCCACGCCGCTGCCCTCCCGGGCCAGACCCAGCAGCAGGTGCTCGCTGCCCACATAGCTGTGCCCCAGCTCGGTGGCGCACTCCTGGGCCAGCCGCAGCGCGGTCTGGGCCCGCTGGGTAAACCGGGTCTCATTCATAGCCGAACCCCGATGCTTCCGCCCCCGGAACAGGAGCCTTTTCTGCCGTTTGACGGGCTTCATGCGCGATTTCACGCCCTTTCCCTTTTGTTCTCCGGGAGTGCGCCCCACTGCGGGGGGCCCCCTCCAGCTCCGGGGTCAGGCTCCCGGCAGCCTCCATACGAAACGGGGATGGGTGGTCCATGGATGCTTCCCCTCCTTTGGAATGTCCTCTAGTTTTTCCCGCTGAGAAAAAATATACCCATCCCCGGCGCATTTTAGCATTGCATTTTTGAAAAGTTATGATACAATAACGGTAGCTTTAGAGTTTGGAGGTGTATTCCAATGGCCTATGTCATCAGCGACTCCTGCGTGAGCTGCGGTGCTTGCGAGGGCGCTTGCCCCGTGGGCGCTATCTCCCAGGGCGACGATCACTACGTCATCGACG
>CALWOL010000163.1 GCA_944383135.1 uncultured Flavonifractor sp. | reverse complement strand
TCCAAGTCCTCCAACATCGGCCAGGTGGCTCAGTTCGCCGCCGCCGGTAAGACCCAGCCCAAGAAGAGCCTGGCTGAGATTGCCATGCAGTACGGCTACGTGTACGTGGCTCAGATTGCCATGGGCGCCAATCCCAACCAGACCCTGAAGGCCATCACCGAGGCCGAGGCCTATCACGGACCCTCCCTGGTCATCGGCTACGCCCCCTGCGAGATGCACTCCATCAAGGGCGGCATGGCCAACTGCCAGCAGGAGATGAAGAAGGCTGTGGACTGCGGCTACTGGAACCTGTTCCGGTACAACCCCGCTCTGAAGGCCGAGGGCAAGAACCCCTTCACTCTGGACTCCAAGGCCCCCGCCGGCGGCTATCAGGAGTTCCTGATGAACGAGGCCCGCTACTCCTCCCTGACCCGTGCCTTCCCCGAGCGCGCCAAGGAGCTCTTCGCCCGCAACGAAGAGGCCGCCAAGGAGCGTTGGGAGCACCTCAACCGTCTGGTGGAGCTGTACAAGTAAGCAAAAACCGCAAGGACCCCGGGCTTCGGCCCGGGGTCCTTTTTTATAAAACGAGGGCCGGGGCGCCGCATTGCGGCGCCCCGGCCCCTTTTCTCTGTCTCTCTTTCCTTGCTCAGGGATGAATGATGACCTTGCGGGCCTTCTTCTGCACGATGTAATCCAGGCCCTTGCCGTACTCCTCCAGGGGCAGCTCGTGGGAGATGAGCTCCTTGACCTGCACCACACCGCTCTCCAGATACTCCAGCGCCCGGCCGAAGCAGTGGGTCTGGGCGAAGGAGCCCAGGATGGTGTACTCCTGGCTGAAGATGTCGTAGGGGCTGACGGGCACCTTGGCGTCGGCGGCGCAGACGCCGTAGGCCACAATCTTGCTGCCCATGTGGACGAAGTTGAAGCAGGACTCAAACACGGAAGCGGCGCCGGTGGCGTCGATGACGATGTCAAAGCCCTTGGGCATCAGCTTCTTAATCTCGGCGGTATGCTTGGAGGGATCGGCCTTGTCCATCACCACCAGGTCGGTGAAGCCGTACTTGCGCAGGATGTCCAGCTTGTCGGCGTGGGGATCGGCAATGACCATGCGGCCGGCGCCGGCGCGGCGGAGCAGCTGGGCCAGGATGATGCCGGTGGGGCCGGCGCCGAACATGAGGATGGAGTCGCCGAAATTGGGGGCGATACGGTCCACACCGTGGACGGCGCAGGCGGTGGGCTCGGTAAAGGTGGCCTCCTCGAAGGACAGGTTATCGCTGATGGGGAACACCTTGTCGTGGTTGATGAGCACATACTCGGCAAAGCCGCCGGGCATGTTGCAGCCGTGGGAGTTGAAGTTCTCACAGTACAGGGGCTTGTCGTTGCGGCAGGCGTCGCAGTAGCCGCACAGCTCGGTGTTGTCGGCGGTAACCCGGTCACCCACCTTCCACTCGGTGACGGCGCTGCCCACGGAGTCAATGACGCCGGCGAACTCGTGGCCGTTCACCAGAGGGAACTTGGCCAGGAAGCTGCCGTCATGGATGGTCAGGTCGGTCTTGCAGATGCCGCAGGCCTTAACCCGGATGACCACCTGGTTGGGGCCCGGCTCCGGCTTGGGCAGGTCCACGATGTCAAACTGACGGGCGGCGGAATACTGAATGGCTTTCATAATTTTCTATCCTCCGTTTTGTGCAAGATGGCAAATCTTACTGCTTTTTCTTCATGCCCAGGGCGTTGGCCATCATAATGCCGTCAAAGACCATCTGGGGATTGACGGTGAAGGGCTCCACGTCCCAGTAAGAATGCATGGAGGTCTCGGCCACCTTCATAATGTCGGCGTCGGTGGCGTCGGGGATGCCCAAATCCGCAAAGGTGGTGGGCAGGCCAACCTGCTGGAAGAAATCATACATCTGGTCAATTTCCTCGGCGGGCGCGCCCTCCACAATGAGCTGCACCAGGATACCAAAGGCCACCACCTCACCGTGGAGCAGCTTGGCGCAGGGAGGCAGCACGGTAATGCCCTCGGCAATGGAGTGGGCGCCGGCGCAGGAGCCGTTCTGCACGCCCAGGCCGGAGAGCAGGGTGTTGGCCTCGATGACATCCTCCACGTCCTTGGTGCACAGGCCCTTCTCCGCGGCCAGCTTGGCGTTGACGCCCTTGGTCAGAACGGTCTCATGGCAGGCCTTGGACACGGCGATGCAGGCGATGGTCTGATGATAGCCACTGTTCACATAGTTGGGAGAGGCGGACTGGACGTTGGCCCGGCACTCAGGATAGGTGGAAAGGGCGTCGCCCATGCCGGCCACCAGGAAGCGGACGGGGGCCTTGGCCAGGATATCGGTATCCAGCAGCACCAGGTCGGGGTTCTTCTTGTAGTGGCGGGCGCCGATGTGCTCGCCCTGCTCCGTATAGATGACGGACAGACCCATGGCGGGGGCGTCGGTGGAGGCGGTGGTGGGAACGATAACCACGGCGGCATTGTAATTGTCGGCCACGGCCTTGGCGGTATCCATGGTCTTGCCGCCGCCGATGCCCACTACCACGTCGGGCGTCAGGCCCTTGGCCAGGTCGGTGCAGCGGAGGATTTCCGCCTCGGTGCACTGGCCGCCGAACTGCTCGCACTGAATGGTGCTGTCGCTGCCGGCATACAGGGCCTCAAACTTCTTCTTGAAGTCGGCGTAGAAGAACACGTCGATGAGGAAAAAGACCTTGCGGCCGTAGACCTCGGTATGAGTCTTGATGTTGTCAAGCTCAAACCGCCCCTGGATGTAGCGGCTGGGAGAACCCCAGGCTCTGGTGGAATGCTGCAGCATGGACATTTGAAAGACCTCCTTGCAAAATTAACAGAAATTAGGTGATTTGTAAAGCTCCAGAAGCATCCCGGCGGCGGTTTCCGCCGCCGGGATGTACAGGCAACCGGTTTGGTCAGGCCCTCAGCCCTTTTTCCACTTGGGATTGTCCACCAGCACCGGCCTGCCGTCCTGCTCCAGCACCAGCTTGCGGTAGCCCTTTTCCTCAATGGTGCCGTAGTCGTGGCCGGCGTCGCCCCGGTAGACGAAGAACATCACCAGGGGCTCGCTGCCGGTATTGATGCTGCGGTGGGCCCAGCGGCCGGGTACATACAGGGCGTCGCCGGGCTTCAGCTCCTTGTGCTCCACCTCGCCCTCCGGGGTCTCCATGAGCATCATGCCCTGGCCGCTGAGGGTGTAGTAGATTTCGGAGGTGTCCAGGATGGTGTGGAAGTGGCCCTTGGTCATGTAGTACTCCGCACCCACCTTGCCGGGGTAGAGGATGGTGGTGCCGAACTGGAGGACACCGGAGTCATCCTCCGGCAGATCCAGGCCGTAAAACTCATACAGCAGAGGGTCGCCCCCCTCCACCAGCGCCTTGGCCGCCGCCTCATCGGCGAACTGGCCCACCATATTGGACACCCGGCGCTGAATGGGCCTGACCTTTCCGCTTTTGCAGAAGCCGGACAGCAGGTCGAAGTCCAGTACAAAAGGTTTGATCTCCGACATAATGCAGGATGCTCCTTTTACTTTACAATCTGGCCGCGGACACGGCGGTCCACGGTAATGGCGATGGCCAGCAGCACGAAGATGCCGAACACCACGTTCTGGGAGTAGGCGTCCACGCCGATGAAGTTCATGCCGTTTTCAATGATGGCCACGGTGAACACGCCCAGGATGGTGCCCAGCTCGCTGCCCTTGCCGCCGGCCAGGGAGGTGCCGCCCAGGGCGCAGGCCGCCACAATCTTCAGGGTGAAGGCGTCGCCGATGGTGGGGGCGCTGGAGCGGAGGTTGGCCGCCAGGAAGATGCCGGCCAGAGCGGCCAGCACGCCGTTGACGGCAAACACGATGAGCTTGGTGCGGTCCACGTTCATGCCGGCCACCCGGGCGGTGCGCTCGTTGCCGCCGATGGCGAAGATGGCCCGGCCGCTGGGGGTGAAGCGGGTGATGCAGTAGAACAGCACAATGATAATCAGGGCGAACACCAGAGGCAGGCCCAGCACGCCGAAGGAGACCTTATACCACTCAATGGTCTCCCACATGGCCTTGGGCACCGACTCGGGGTTCTGGGTGATGAGCAGGGCCACCGACTGCCACAGGGACATGAAGCCCAGGGAGGCGATGAAGGAGGGGACCTTCAGCTTCACGTGGATAAGGCCCAGGGCGATGCCGGAGCCCAGGCCGAAGGCCAGGGAGACCAGCATACCCAAGACGCTGGCAATCCAGGGGCTGACGAAGACATCCTGGAAGGCCAGGATGAAATGGACATAGGTGACATTGGACACCGAGCATACGGCGCCCATGGACAGGTCAATGGAGCCGAAGAGGAGCACCATGGTCATTCCGGCCGACATAATCATCAGCGGGGCGGTGTCCCGGAGCAGGTTGCTCAGGTTGGTGGTGCCCAGCCAGTTTTCCTGGGTAAGGGAGAGGGCGACCACCAGGATGATGATGGCGGAGAAGCTGAAGTACTTCATAATGTTCTCCCGCACTCCACCGCGGTTTTTCGCCGCAAGAGAGGTTTTTGTCGTCATAGCTTCTTCCTCCTTACATCATCAGGCTGACCACGTCGATTTGGGAGGGTTTGTGGTCAGCAGGGGCCTCGAACTCGCCGGTGACCAGGCCGTCCTTCATGACGATTAGGCGGGAGCACAAGCCGATACACTCATCCGTCGTATCACCCAGTACGATGACTGCCTTGCCCTCATCGGTCATGGTGCGGATGAGCGCATAAATTTCTTCCTTGGCGCCTACGTCCACGCCGCGGGTGGGGTGATTGAGCAGCAGGATATCCGCGCCGCTGGCCAGGGCCCGGGAAAAGACCACCTTCTGCTGGTTGCCGCCGGAGAGCTGCATCAGCAGCTCCCTGGCGCCGCTGGTCTTGATCCGCAAATCCTTGATCCAGCGGTCCGCCTGCTGGCGTACCGCCGCGGCCGAGACAAAGGGCCCCTTGGCCATTGCCTTGGCGTTGGACAGGGCGATGTTGTCCTCCACCGACAGGGTGGAGACAATGCCCTCAAACAGGCGCTCCTTGGGAATCATCAGAATGCCCTTGGCCAGGGCTTGATGGGGGGCGCCGAATTTGACCTTCTGGCCCTTGACATACATCTCGCCGAAGGAGGGCTTCTCGTCGCCGCAGATGACCTCGCACACCTCCTCGGCGCCGGAGCCCACCACACCGCACAGGCCCAGCACTTCGCCCCGGTGGAGCTGGAAGTTCAGGTGCTTAAAGATGCCGTGCAGGCCCAGATCCTTGACCTCCAGCAGCACGTCGTCCTTGGGGGTGGTCTGCCGGTCCAGGTGGTAGTACTCGGTGGTGGTGTCGTGACCCACCATCATCTCGTACAGCTTGGCCTCGGTGGCATCCTTGGTGTCCAGGCTGCCCACGCTGGTGCCGTCCTTATAGACGTAGATGCGGTCGGTGATGTGGAGGATTTCGTCCAGGTGGTGGGACACGAAAATGACCGCGTGGCCCCTGTCGGCAATCTTCCGCATCTGCTTGTACAGGTTCTCCACCTCGGCCTCGTTGAGCACGGAGGTGGGCTCGTCCAGCAGGATGAGGCAGTGGTCGGCGCCCGACTGCTTGGTGACGTTGATAACCTTGGCGATTTCCACCATCTGCCGGGTGGCGAAGTTCAAATCGCTGACCTTCTTGGTGGGGGGGATGTCGGTAATATCCACCTCCGCCAGCACCTCGGCGGCCTCCTTGTTCATTTTGCCCCAGTTGATGACGGGGCCGCTCTTAAACTCCTTCTCGTGGCCGAAGAAGATGTTCTGGGCCACGTTCAGGGTGACAATCAGGGACTGCTCCTGAAAGACCATGCCCACGCCTGCCTTGTTAGCGTCCATGGGGGTCTTGGGCTCGTAGGGCTGGCCGTGGAGGGTCATGGTGCCCGAGCTCTGGGGCTGGGCACCGATGATAATTTTCAGCAGGGTGGACTTGCCCGCGCCGTTCTCGCCCACCAGACCCACAATCTCGCCGGCGTGAACCTCCAGCTCCACCCCCTTCAGGGCCTGGGTACCGCCGAAGGTCTTGGTGATGTCCTTGGCGCTGAAGAGCACCTCGGTGCTGATGCTGTGGACAGGCTCCGCTGCCTCGGCGACGGCGGCCCGGCCTTCTTTCCGTTCCAGTTCACTCATAATGCCGCCCCCCTTACTTGCTGATGACCTTGGCGCCGCGGGCCACGGTCAGGATGACGGCTACCAGGATGATAATACCCTGTACGCCGGTGCGGATGTTGGGGTCGACGCCCAGAATGAGCAGGCCGTTGTCCAGCACCGTCATAATGAGCACGCCCACAATGGTGTTGACCACGCCGCCCTTGCCGCCGGCCAGAGAGGTGCCGCCCACCACCACCGCCGCCTGGGCGGGGAACATCTTGCCGCTGCCGATGGCAATCTGGCCCTGGCCCAGCCGGATGGCGCCGATGATGCCGGCCACGCCGAAGAGGAAGCCGGCCAGGACAAAAACACCGATTTTGACCTTCTCCACGCTGACGCCCACGGAGCGGGGAATGCTCTCATTGGTGCCCACGGCGTAGATGTGCCGGCCAAAGGCGGTGTAGTTCTGGATAAACAGGCAAAGAACGAACATCAGCAGGGAGACCCAGGTAATAAAGGGGACGCCCAGCCAGTAGGTGGTGGGCAGAGCCTTGATAACGGGATCCGTAATCGTGGGAGGATGCCCCTGATAGGAGATCATGCCGATGCCCTTGCAGATGTACATGAAGGCAAAGGAGGCCATGAAGGAGGGGATCTTGAGGTAGACGTGGCACAGGCCGATGGCCAGGCCGCAGAGCATGCACACGCCCACCGCGATAACCACGCTGAAGAAGCCCAAGTTGAATCCGAATTCAGTGTTGAGCACGAAGCAGGCGAACAGGGAGCCCGCCATGCCCACGGTGCCGTCAATGGACAAATCAATGCTGCCCAGCATGATGACAAAGGTCAGACCCAGCGCCACCACCAGGGGCAGGGCCATCTGGTTGAGGATGGTCAGCAGGTTGCTGGGGGAGAAAAACTGGGTGCGGCAGATTATCGTAAAGACGATAATCATGCCGATGAGCACCATAAGAGGCGCCAGCTTCATCATTCTGGCGCTGCGGTTTTCGCTTTTGATGCGCTCGGCGAATTCTTCCGTAATGGTCGCCGCGGGATTTAATTTCATCATAATTCGTCGCTCCATTTCGCTCTAGGACGGACCACTCCCCGCGCTGCGGCAGCGATCTCAATGACAGCGAGCGTTAATGAGAGGCAGGGGCTGGGACCTTCATCCCAGCCCCTGCCGTTCAGATTACACGTTCATGTACTTTCCTCGGGCTTCGCCTTCCGCGGGGACCGGAGGATCAGTCAGCGACCCGGCAGTCGAAAGGACGGCTGAAGTCGAAGTCGGGCTCATAAGCCTGCCACTCCTTGGCGGCCTCGGGGCTGTCGATGAGCACGGTGGGGGTAGCAAACTCGCGGTACTCAGCGGGCAGGGCCTCCACGTCCAGCAGGCCGGTCCAGGCGGCGTAGCAGATGGCCAGGGTGTAGCCGCCCTGCAGGTAGCCGTTGGAGGACACGGTAGCGGTGGCGTTGCCCTCGGCAATGGCGGCCACGACGTCAGTGTTGGCGTCAACACCGCACACGCCCACCTGGCCCAGCAGGCCGGCAGCGTCCAGAGCCTGCATGGCGCCGGTCACCATGTTGTCGTTGGCGCACCAGATGCCACCCACGTCGGGATACTGGGTCAGCCAGGTCTCAACCAGGGTCAGAGCCTCGTCAGTGTTCCAGTTGCCGGTGTCCTGAGCCACGACCTCGATGTCGGGATACTCTTCCAGAGCCTTCTCCAGGCCGGCGACACGGTTGTTGTTGGCGGTGTTGCCCAGCAGACCCTCAACCACGAAGATCTTGCCGGAGCCGCCCATGGACTCAAACAGGGCCTTGGCGATGTTGTAGCCGTTGACCACGTTATCGGGGGAGGTGTGGATGACCCAGTTGGGGGTCAGGTCGGCGGGACCCACGTCGGCGGGCTTGTTCCAGGCAGTGCCCAGGAAGCCGCCGGACTCAGCCATGGCCTCGGCCAGGGAGTAGGCGATGGTGTCCTCGTTGGGGTCGGCGTAGGCGATGGCGTTGCCGTTGGCCTTGGCCGCGAACTGACGCATGTTGTCAACTTCCTTGGCGCTGTCGCCCTGGGAGTCCAGCACCTGCATCTCGTACTTCTGGCCGATGCTGTCCAGGTACTCGGCAAACAGATGCATGCCGTCATTGATGGTGGCGATGTAGGGGTTCTCCAGGCCGCGGACGGAAACGGCCAGGTACAGGGTGGTGTCCAGCTTCTCCTGGGGAATCTGAGCGGGATCGATGGTGAAGTTGGCCCAGTCGACGGTCTCGCCGCCGGAAGGCTCCTGGCTCTCCTCAACGGGAGTGGTCTCCCCGCCGCCGGAGGGGGTCTCGTTGCCGCCGCTGGAGTTGTCGGCGCAGCCGGCCAGCAGGCCGACCAGCATGGAGGCTGCAAGGATGCTCGCAATGAGTTTACGCTTCTTCATTTCGTGTTTTCCTCCTTACTTTGGTTTCGTTTTCTTCTTACAAAACGGCCTCCCTGCCGGAGGGCCGATTTTGTCACCTTGACGGATTCTCGCTGCAGAGGCTGTTTGATACTATGTCATAACATATCGTCGCTTCTAGTATAATCCATTTTTTAAACTTATCAATATAGAATCAGTATTTTGGTGCACGTTCACTGATTTTTCTTTCATTCAGTTGTGCATTTTGTTGCGCCCGCCTTTGTGTCAGCTTTTCCGATTTCTCGGGGTTTTCTTTTGGGTTTCAAATGAAAAAATTTTAAACAAAGTCTTTGGTATTTTCCTCTGTTTTCAGTTGCATTTTCACCAGAGCTGTGCTATGATTTTCTTGTGCCAAAGGGGGGAATATTTTTTATATTGTCTTTTGTAGTAACATTGATATATTATGATATTTATATTTGTGCAAGGAGGATTTGTCACCATGAAAACGCTGGTAGTCGCCAAGGACGGGAAGCTGAGCATCCAGGAGGTCAACAAGCCCAAGTACAATGAGTACCAGGCTCTGGTCAAAACCATCGCCTGCGGCATGTGCGGCACGGATATCAAGCTGATTCACCGCACCTTCAAGGGCTTCCCCGAGTCCCTCTATCCCATCATGCTGGGCCACGAGGGCGTGGGCGAGGTGGTGGAAGTGGGCGCCAAGGTCAAGGGCTTCAAGGTGGGCGACAAGGTGCTGCTTCCCTTCGTGGACCCCGACGCGGACAACCTGCCCGGCCTGGGCTCCGGCTGGGGCGCGCTGAGCGAGTACGCCGTGGTGTGCGACCCCGAGGCTCCCTGGCCCGACGGCGCCCCCGACTGCGCCTTTGCCCAGACCGTTCTGGACGACGATCTGGACCCGGTGGACGCGGTGATGATCGTCACCTTCCGGGAGGTGCTCTCCTCCATCCGCTATTTCGGCATCCAGCCCCAGGACTCCGTGGTGGTCTTTGGCTGCGGCCCGGTGGGTCTGACCTACATTAAGTTTATGTCCCTGCTGGGGGTAAAGAACCTGATTGCCTGCGACATTTTGCCCGAGAAGCTGGCTCAGGCCAAGGACTACGGCGCCACCCACCTCATCAACAGCAAGGAGCAGGATGTGGCCGCCGAGGTGCGCGAGCTCTTCCCCGAGGGTGTGGATTACGTGCTGGACGCCGCCGGCGTGCCCGCCATCGTCACCCAGGGCATGGCCCTCATCAAGGACCGGGGCAGCGTGCTGTGCTACGGTGTGCCCGAGAAGGAAGAGGTCACCATTGACTTCAGCAAGGCCGACTACAACTGGCGGGTCATTTATCAGCAGATGCCCCGCAAGCGGGAGGAGGGCCAGGCCCACGCCCAGATTCTGGCGTGGATGCGCTCCGGCCAGCTGAACATCAAGGACTTCATCTCCGACTACTTCCCCTTCGAGCAGTCTGTGGAGGCCTATGACAAGCTGCTCAGCCGCAAGATTATGAAGAAGGGCATCATCACCTTCTAATGGCCGTAAAAAAGCGGGCCGCGTGTTTGACACACGCGGCCCGCTTTTTGTTTGGTCAGAGCTTGGCCAGCACGCCCGCCAGCACGGCGAAGCAGGGGAGGGTGAGCATGCAGCACAACGTGGTGAGGGTGACCAGCCGGGCGGCGGCGGGAGTGTCCCGGCGGTACTGCTGGGCGAAAATAGAGGTATAGCCCGCGGTGGGGGTGGCGGCCAGGATAACCAGGGTGGTGTACATGGCGGCGTCCAGCCCCAGGGGCAGGAGAATCAGGGCGGTGGCCAGGGGGATGACCGCCAGCTTGGCCAGGGCGGCGGAGTAGAGCTGGGGGCTGCGGAAGGTGGCCGCCAGGTCCGCCCCCGCCATCTGGGAGCCGATGACCACCATGGCCAGGGGGGAGTTCATGCTGCCCAGGAAGGCGACGGCGTCTCCCACAAAGGCGGGCAGGCGGAGGTCCAGCAGAAACAGGCCCACTCCGGCCACCGCCCCGAAAATACCGGGATTGAGGAACATTTTTTTCACGGAGAAGCCCTCCCTGCCCCCCATGAGGAACACCCCGTGGCTCCAGGCGAAGATGGTGAAGCCCACCTGGCCCATGATGGCGAACACCATGCCCTCGTCCCCCAGCACCGCCTGGATGAGGGGCAGACCCATAAAGCCGATGTTGCCGTACATCACGCCGTAGCACAGCACGCAGCGGGTATCCCCCGGCTGCCGCCGGAAGAGGAGACTCACTCCCAGGGCCATCAGCAGGTAGAGCCCCAGGGTGAGGGCCATGCACAGGCCCATGACCTCCATCAGATGGGCCGTGCGGGGGATTTGCAGGGTGTCAATCATCAGGCAGGGCACCACCACGTACAGCAGCAGGTAGGTCACCTGGGACAGGGTCTCCCGGCTGAACCGGCCCCGTTTGGTGAGCACATAGCCCACCCCCATCATCACAAACAGGGTGCCCACCTGGGAGGCCACCAGCAAAAAATTGTCCGCCACGCACACCATCTCCTTTGCATACCTTTCCATTATAGCGGTTTCCCGGGAAATTGCAAACAGGTTGACAAAGCCTTCCGGGGGGCGCTATACTGATGCTTGCCTTACAGGCAGACTGCCGCATTGGAAAGGAGGGGGCCCCATGGCCGGGAAAAAGGACGGATATCTGCGCATTTTTGTCTCCTACTATAAGCCCCACTGGAAGCTCTTTCTGCTGGATATGGTGTGCGCCCTGTGCATCTGCGTGGTGGATTTGCTCTTCCCCCTGGTGTCCCGCTGGTCCATGCAGACCCTGCTGCCCCAGAAGCTCTTCGCCGCCTTCTTCGCCGTGATGGCCGCCCTGGTGGGGGCCTACGTGCTCAAGGGGGCCCTCTACTTCATCGTCACCTACTGGGGCCACCTGCTGGGGGTGCGGATGGAGGCGGACATCCGCCGGGATTTGTTCGCCCACATGCAGGATTTGTCCTTCTCCTTTTATGACAAGAACCGCACCGGCCAGCTGATGAGCCGGGTGACGGGGGATTTGTTTGAGATTACCGAGCTGGCCCACCACGGCCCGGAGGATTTGTTCATCTCCTCGGTGACCATCCTGGGGGCTTTCGGCATCATGCTCACCATCCAGTGGCGGCTGGCCCTGGTGGTGTTCGCCGTCATCCCCATTTTCATCGCCTTCACCGCCCTCACCCGGAAAAGGATGATGCAGGCCTCCATCGAGGTGAAGGCCAAGCTGGCGGGCATCAACGGGGAGGTGGAGTCCTCCATCTCCGGGATGCGCACCGCCAAGGCCTTTGCCAACGAGCAGGCGGAGAGCGACAAGTTCAACGCCGCCAACGACCAGTTCCGGGGGGCTAAGCGGGGCTATTACCGCACCATGGCCTTCTACCAGTCGGGGATGGAGTTCTTCATGGGCATCCTCTCCGCCCTGGTCATCGCCTTCGGCGGGTGGCTGATTATGGTGGGACGGATGGACTTTATCGATCTGACCACCTTCGCCCTGTACGTCACCACCTTCATCACCCCCATCCGCAAGCTCTCCGCCTTTGTGGAGCAGTTCATGCAGGGCATGGCGGGGTTCAAGCGGTTTGTGGAGCTGATGCGGGTGCGGCCCGACATTCAGGACGCCCCCGACGCCCGGCCCCTCACCCAGGTGAAGGGGGACATTTTGGTGGACGACGTATCCTTCCGGTACGAGTCCTCCCCCGAGCCGGTGCTGGACCACGTGACCCTCCACATCCGCCCCGGGGAGACGGTGGCGGTGGTGGGCCCCTCCGGCGGCGGCAAGTCCACCCTGTGCCAGCTCATCCCCCGGTTCTACGACGTCACCGCCGGCCGGGTGCTGGTGGACGGCCAGGACGTGCGGGAGCTGCAGCAGCACTCCCTGCGGGAGCACATCGGCATTGTGCAGCAGGACGTGTTCCTCTTCGCCGGCACCATCTATGATAACATCCGCTACGGCCGGCCCGACGCCACCGAGGCGGAGGTGGTGGAGGCCGCCCGCCGGGCGGAAATTTACGACGACATCATGCAGATGCCCGACGGCTTCCAGACCCAGGTGGGGGAGCGGGGGGTGCTGCTCTCCGGCGGCCAGAAGCAGCGGGTATCCATTGCCCGCATCTTCCTCAAGGACCCGCCCATCCTCATTTTGGACGAGGCCACCTCCGCCCTGGACAGCGTCACCGAGGCCCGCATTCAGTCCGCCTTTGAGGAGCTGGCCCAGGGCCGCACCACCCTCATCATCGCCCACCGGCTGTCCACCATCCGCTCGGCGGGACATATCATCGTCATTGACGGCTGCGGCATCGCCGAGGAGGGCACCCATGAGGAGCTGATGGCCAAGGGCGGCGAATACGCCCGGTTATACAGCCTGCAAAAATCAGTTTCCGTATAGCAAAAAGGGAGCGGCCGCGCGGCCGCTCCCTTTTTCAGACCGCCTGATAGCGGTGGAAGCCCTCCTCTGTTTTGCGGACAATCCGGCCCTGGGCCATCAGGTGGTCCAGGTGGGACATGCACTCCCCCACGGCAAACCACTTCTGGGCCACCGGGAACTCCGCCCAGTTCCTGGCCCGGATTTTCCAGGTCATGTACCCCGCCAGCTCGTAGGCGCCGGCGCCGGGGTAGTGTTTCACCGCCTGAAAGGCCTCCTCCAGCCGCTGGCGGTGGTGCTCCTTCAGGGCGTCCACCCGGGGGGCCAGCTCCCCCGGCGCCCGGTGGCCGGGGAGGGCGCCCACGGGGGCATAGGCCCGGATGGCGTCCAAACTGTTCAGGTAGGCGCCCAGGGCGTCGGGCAGTTCGGTCCAGGCGGTGATGTTGGGGGTAATGTCAAAGAGCACATGGTCCCCCAGCAGCATCAGCCCCTCCTTCTCCAGCCAGAAGCACATCTGACCGGGGGTGTGGCCGGGCATGAGCAGGGCCCGGAGCCGGAAGCCGCCGGCCTCCAGCACCTGGCCGTCGGTCAGGCTCTCGTAGTGCCCTCCCTCCGGCGGGGCCATGGAGCGGGCGGGGTTGGTCTTTTCCATGCTGTCCAGCAGTTCCGTGGGAAAGCCCTCGGCGGCAAAGCGGGCGGTGGTAACCGCCCACCGGGCGGTCTTTTCCTCCCGGGTGCAGTCCAGGGCGGGGCGGTCCACGTCGCTGATGAAAATGGTGCCCGTCTCACCCGCCGCCTCGGGGGCCAGGCCGGAGTGGTCCGAGTGGAGGTGGGTGAGGAGCACATCCACATCGCCTGGCCCCAGCCCCAGCTCGGCCAGCTGGGAGAAGAGGGCCTGGCGGCAGGGCTCCTGACGGAAGCCGGTGTCCACCAGCAAGGCCCGGTCGCCGCCCCGGATGAGGTAGGCGTTGAGCTCCCGCAGGGGGTTGCCCGGCAGGGGAATGGGGAGGCGGTACAAGTTGGGCAGAATCTGTTCCGGCATAAGGTTGGCGTTCTCCTTTTCTTTTTTTAAAACGATTATACCCGAATCCGCCGGGATATGCTATACTGAATTTTCAAAGGAGGGAGACCATGAGTAAAACCGATTTGCTGAACCGGCTGGCGGGGAACGGGGAGGAGCGCATCCTCCTGGCCCGGGCCCTGGACAAGCTGGAGCTGGCCCGGAGCCGAGGCGTTCCCAGCCACACCGGCTTCCTCTCCCCCCATGAGCGCGCGGCGGTGGAGGATCTGATCCGCGCCTCCGGCTGGCCGGCCCACCTGTTCTTCGGCGGCTTTCCCGACGCGGAGCGGACGGTGTGCGCCTTCCTCCCCGACTGGCTGGAGGAGGCGGACTGGCACAGCGGGCCGGACTACAACCCCATCCGGGCCCTGCGGTGCGCCTGGTCCGGGGGAAGCCTCACCCATCGGGACTTCCTGGGGGCCATTCTGGGCCTGGGTCTGGACCGGGAGAAGGTGGGGGACATTCTGGTGGGGGAGGGCACCTGCGACGTGCTGGTGCTGGAGGAGGTGGCCGCCTTCCTGCTCCTCCACCTGGAGCAGGCGGGCCGGGCACGCCTGAAGGTGAGCCCCCTGGCCCTGGAGCAGCTCTCCCCGCCGGCGGTGCAGGTGAAAACCGTGCGGGACACGGTGAGCTCCCTGCGGCTGGACGCGGTGGCCGCCTCCGGCTTCGCCCTGTCCCGGGGGAAGGCCGCCGGCCTCATCACCTCAGGGAAGGTGCAGCTCAACCATCAGGAGTGCCTGAAGCCGGACCGGCCCGTGGAGGAGGGGGACGCCATCTCCTGCCGGCGCCTGGGCAAGTGCGTGGTGAGGGAAGTGGGCGGCCCGTCCAAAAAGGGGCGTATTCTGATTGTATTGGAGCGGTATCTGTAATGGACGAGCAAAAGATTGCGCGCATCAATGCGCTGGCCAAAAAGGCCAAAAGCGAGGCGGGGCTTACCCCGGAAGAGATGGTGGAGCGGGACCTGCTGCGGCAGGAGTATATCGCCGCCTACCGGGCCAATCTGGTGGCCCAGCTGGAGCACACCGTCATTGTGGAGCCCGACGGCACCCGGCACAGGCTGGGGAAAAAACCGTAAAAAAGGGTCTGTTGCAAAATGGACAGTTTGCACCTGCCTGTCATTGCGAGCCAGTGCGCACACTGGCGTGGCAATCCGGATTCCCACGAAAAACGGCCGCCCACCGGGCGGCCGTTTTTCTCGGAATGACGGGGTTTTGTGCAGCCTGCGCATGTTGCAACAGGCCCTTTTTCTCCTCATCTTACCAGCCGAAGGGGAAGTTGTAGTAGAAGTTATTCCCCTGCTGGGACTGCTGCTGGGACTGCTGCTGTTCCTGGTACTCCTGCTGGAGTGCGTCCATGGCCTCCTGAGTGGTCTGGTTATCCTCATCCAGGGTGACGGTCACATCCACGCTGTCCCCGTCCCGGTAGACGGTGAAGGTGACCTGGTCCCCGGCCCTGAAGCCCTGGACGGCGGTCTTGAGGGCGTCGCTGCTCTCCACGGCCTGGCCGCCCACGGCGGTGATGATGTCCCCCACCTGGAGGCCGCCCTTGTCGGCGCCGGAGTTCTCCAGCACCGCCAGCACCTCAGCGCCGGCGGGGACGCCGTAGCGCTGGGCCGCCTCATTCACGTCGTTCATCAGGATACCCACGTTGGGCTTGCCGGTGACATAGCCGTGCTCCATGATGGAGGTGACCATGTCCCTCACGTCGTTGATGGGGATGGCGAAGCCCAGGCCCTCCACCGAGGCCTCCGAGCTGGAGCTGGAGGACAGCTTGGCGGAGACGATGCCCACCACCTGGCCGTACTCGTTGAACAGGGGGCCGCCGGAGTTGCCGGAGTTGATGGCGGTGTCGGTCTGGAGCATGTTCATCACGGTGCCGTCGCTCATGGTGACGGAGCGGTCCTTGGCGGAGACATAGCCGCCGGTGAAGGTGAAGGTCAGCTCACCCAGGGGGTTGCCGATGGCGTACACGTTCTCCCCCACGTTGAGGGCGTCGGAGTCCCCCAGCACCACGGTCTGCAAATTCCCCGCGTCGATTTTCAGCACGGCGATGTCGTTGTCCGCCTCGCCCCCCACCAGGGTGGCGTCATAGCTCTTGCCGTCGGAGAAGAACACGGTGATGTCGCTGACGCCGTCAATGACGTGGTAGTTGGTCAGAATGTAGCTGGCGGAGGAATTGGAGCTGATGACAAAGCCGGAGCCGGAGACGGCGTTCTTCACGGTGTAGCCCCACACGTTGGTGGTCACGTTGCCGTTGACGCCCACCACGGCGCCCAGGTTGGCGGCGTAGATCTCCTCCGGGGTGAGGACGGTCTGGCCGTCCACATTGGCCAGGGTGACGGCGGTGGTGGTGCCGCTGCTTTGGTAGATGGTGGTGCTGCCCCCGCTCAGCCGGCTGGCGGCCCACACGCCGCCGCCCCCCACCAGGCCGCCCACAATGGCGCAGCACAGGCCAAGGGCCACAAATTTGGCGGCCATGCCCTTTTTCTTTTTGGGGGGCTGGGCCTCGTACACGTGGAACTGCTCGGTCTCTATGATGGGCTCCCGTTCCTCAGGGGGTCTGTTATAATCGCTGTAATACATGACGCTTCGCTCCTTTGACGGGTTTGGTTTTTCTCTTTGGAACGGTTCTTAGGATAACCGCAAATTGTGTATAAAACATGAAGAATCTTTGCATGATTTTTAAATTTCATCCAGAATCGGCACGGAGAGCTTGAGCAAATACTGCTCATAGCCCTTGCAGCACAGCTCGTCCAGCAGCACGTCCTCCAGCACCCAGGGGCCGGGGGTCAGGGCATGGGCGTCGGCGTAGGCCAGCAGGCGGACATACCCCTCCCGCACGGTGTCAAAGCTGCCGGCGTGGCAGTAGGTGAGGTAGCGCCCCGCCGGGGCGGTGAACAGCTCCGCCCCCTCCGGGGGGACATCCACCTGGGTACAGCAGCTGACGTAGCCGTCCCAGTCCCCCCGGCGGGCGGCGTCGGTGGGCATCAGGGTGCCCAGGGCGTAGGGGCTGTCCACCCCGTGGGCGGCGCAGTACTCCAGATGCCGGGCCATGACCCGGACAAACCGTTCCTGGTCGGTGATGCCGGCGGCGGGGGTGACGACATACCACCGCTCCGGCTGCTCCTCCGTCTCCACCCGGCCGGGGACCACCGCCATGGCCTGGCGGGTGAGCTCCGCCTTGCGGCCCATCAGCCGCCGGATGTGCCCCAGCCGAAGCAGCTTCCGGGTGAGGGCGGCCTGCTCCCGCTCCAGCAGGGCCAGCAGCTCCGCCGGACTGCGCCGGTCCAGGTAGGCCCGGATTTCCGCCAGGGGCACCCCCAGCTCCTTCAGGGCGGCAATGACGTTGAAGGTTTCCATCTGCGCCGGGGCATAATAGCGGTAGCCGTTTTCTCCCCGGAGGGCGGGGGAAAAAATGCCGATTGCATCGTAGTGGAACAGGGTGTGCTTCTTCACCCCGCACAGCCGGGCAAATTCCCCGGTGGTAAAGCCCATCTTTTCCCGATACATGTGCCATCCTCCCTCTTGACTTTCGGGTTACCCGATAGTTTATCATAATGCGTAGTGAACAAAGTTGCAAGCCTTGAAAGCCAAGGCTTACAAGGCTGATTGGCTTTGTTCAAGTGCAAGGATTTTGGGCGATACGGCCCAAAATCCTTGCACTTCCATTGGAACGCCTTGCGTTCCAATGGAAATACGCATTGTAGCAATGTCTGAATTCCATAAAAACGGCCCCGTTTGGCCGTTCTTATGGAATTGCGCGGCTGCCGCCGCATGAATAAACCGATTTTCGGTTTATTCAGCAGACATTATCATAAACAAAGCACATTGGAAAGGGGGCAGCACACCTGTGAAAAACCGGCTGGACCAGGACTTTACCCTGGGCGGGCTGCTGCGCTTTGCCCTGCCCACCACCTTTATGATGCTGGTCACCTCCCTGTACACCATTGTGGACGGCATCCTCATTTCCCGCCTGGTGGGGGAGACCGCCCTGGCGGCGGCCAACATCGCCTATCCCGCCCTCAACGCCCTGCTGGCGGTGGGCATTATGCTGGGCACCGGCGGCAGCGCCGTGGTGGGTCACCGGATGGGGGCGGGGGATCTGGAGGGGGCCCGGCGCACCTTCGGCTTTCTGGCCCTGACGGCGGTGTGTGCCGGGGGCCTGTTCTCCCTGGTTGGGGGCCTGGGGGCGGAGGGGCTGGCCCGGCTGCTGGGGGCGGAGGGGACGCTGGCCGCCCACGCCGCCGTCTACCTGCGCATTCAGCTGCTCCTCGCCCCGGTGGTCATGCTTCAGCTGCTCTTTGAGAGCTTTTTCGTCACCGCCGGCCGGCCCGGCCTGGGCCTGGGGCTGACGGTGGCCGCCGGGTTCTCCAGCGCTGTGATGGAGTGGCTGTTTATCGGCTCTCTGGAGCTGGGCATCGCCGGGGCGGTGGGGCGCACCGTGGGGGTGGCGGCCATTCCGGCGGTGTGCGGCACGGCCTTCT
>CALWOL010000162.1 GCA_944383135.1 uncultured Flavonifractor sp. | reverse complement strand
TCATCTCCTCCACCACCTGCTCCGGGGTCATGGTGAGCAGGGCCTTGGCGGCGGCGGCGTAGCCGTCCCGGGCGATGTAGGCGTCCAGGGAGGCGTACTCCATCCGGCCGCAGTTGCGCAGGGCGATGCGCACCTGCTCCTTGAAGAAGCTGATGTCGTCCAGCTTGGGCACCCGCTTCTTCTGATAGTTGTCCCAGAAGGTATATTCCTCAATCACCTCACCGGCGATGAGGTGGCGCTCCACCACCTGGCGCACCTTCTCGGCGTCCATGGAGGTGTAGAAAATGCCGTCGGGCTCCACCAGCATCACCGGTCCGGCGGCGCAGGTACCCATGCAGCCGGTGACCAGCACGCTGACGGAGTCGGTCAGGCCGTGGTCCGCCAGGGCCTGCTCCAGCGCCTCCTTTACCTCCTGGCAGTGGGAGGAGACGCAGCCCGCGCCGCCGCACACCAGCACCTGCCAGGCACACTGGCTCTGGCGGGCCAGGTAGCTCTCCTTGATGCGGCTGAGGTCCGCTGTCGATTGCACCAGGCTCACTGCTCATTCCCCCCATTCTCATCATAGCGGGCCAGAATACTCTCCAGCCGCTCCGGCTTGACCTGCTTGTACACGGTGTCGTCAATGGACATGGCGGGGGCCAGGCCGCAGGCCCCGATGCACCGGGCCACCTCCAGGGTGACTTTCCGGTCGGCGGTGGTGTCCCCCACCTTCACGTCCAGCAGCTCCTGAAGCCGCTCCACAATCTTCTTGCCCCCCCGCACATAGCAGGCGGTGCCCAGACACACCCGGATGGTGTGCTTGCCCCTGGGCTGGGTGGAGAAGAAGGAGTAGAAGGTTACCACCCCGGACACCTGGGACAGGGGAACCTCCAGGGCGTCAGCCACAATCTTCTGCACCTCCAGGGGCAGATACCCGTAGATGGTCTGGGCCATGTGCAGCACCTGAATGAGGGAGCCCTCCTTGCCCCGGTACTCCAGAGCCAGGGTGCGGATGCGTTCCTGCAGAACCTCCTCACTCTCCCCGCCGCAGCCGCAGCAGCAGGTGCACGGGCGCTCCGTCGCCTTTTGAGACATGCCTCAACACCTCGTTTTCCTGAAAATATTTTTTCCTCTCTAACAAAATAAGAGGAGTCTAATCACAGGCTACCACATCTTTCCTGGAAAGGGAAATTCGTTTTTTGGCGCCGTAATACAAAAAACAAATAAACCGCCCGGTTCAGAAAACCAGACGGCTTATTCCGGTGCGGAGAGCTGGCTCATGTGCCGCTGCTTGCTCTCCGCCCGGCACAGGCGGAGGAAGAGGCTCACCGCGGGGTTGGGGCTGTCCGCCCGGGCCAGGGCGGTGAGGCGGAACAGGCCGGTAGTGCCAGCCACCTGGGCGGCCCACAGACCGGGCTGAGGGGTATCGGGATAATAGCACTGGGGAATCAGAGCCACCTGGTCGTCCAGCTGCACCCGCAGCAGGGCCTCCTCCACCCGCTCCCCGGAATAGGTAATGGCCGGACTCACCCGGCAGGAGTGGAAGAGGGCGGTCGTCAGGGCGGGAAACCCGATGCTTCCCCGGGTCTGGGGCACCAGCAGCCGCTCCCGGGCCAGCTCCGCCGGGGTAACCGCCGCCCGGCCCGCCAGGGGATGGTTCTCCCCCACGGCGGCCACCAGAGGAACGGGGCACAGGGTGGCCCCCTGAAAGCAGGCGGAGAGGGGCTCCCCGGCGCACAGGGTCACCGCCGCGTCCAGCATCCCCTCCGCCACCGCGTCCTGAAGGGACTCCCCCTGCTGCACCGCCACCAGGCGCACCGAAATCAGCGGATAGTTCTCCCGGAATTTCTGGAGCACCCTGGGCCAGGGCCCGCCGCCGTAAATCCAGCGGTAGCCCAGAATCAGGCTGCCCGCCATGCCGTCCCGGTACTCCTGGAGCCGCCGCCGGGCGGCCTCGTACCGGGCCAGCACCGCCCCCGCCTCCGGCAGGAACAGGGCCCCCGCCTCGGTCAGGGTCACCGACTGCTTATCCCGGCGGAAGAGCTGCATTCCCAGCTCCTCCTCCAGCTGAACAATGTGGCGGCTGAGGGTGGGCTGGGTCAGGTTGAGCTCCTGGGCGGTGCGGCTGAAATTCAGGTATCGGGCCAGCTGTACAAATTCCGCCAGCAGGTTCAGCTCCACTCCGCTCCCCCCTCTCCTCAAAAACTAAAATCACCAGTTCAGACTTTTATAACACATTTTCCTCATCTTGGCAAGGGGGTCCCGCCTTTTTCAGCAGGCGGCGGTAGGAGGCGTCGATGGCCAGGGCGCCCAGGGGCGCGGTGACCAGGATGGCCACCACCGCCACGGTGAGCACCGTCCGGCCGCAGGCCAGGCCCATGGCCAGGGGCACGCCGCCGATGGCGGCCTGGACGGTGGCCTTGGGCAGGTAGGCAAAGACGGCAAAGAGCCGCTCCTTTCCGGTGAGCCTGCTCCCCGCCACGCACAGGAGCACCCCCAGGGCCCGGAAGCACAGCACCCCCAGCACCGTGGCCACCGCGGCCAGGCCGGCGGCGGCGGCGTAGCGCAAGTCCACCTCCGCCCCCACCAGAACAAAGAGCATGACCTCCGCCCACACCCACAGCTTGCCGAACTTGGCGGTGAGCCGCTCCGCCGCGGGCAGCCGCCACCGGCGCAGACCCAGACCCATCCCCAGCACCGCCAGCAGGCCGGAGCAGGGCACCGGCACCACGTCCTCCAGGGCCACCAGCAGGAAGGCCAGGGCCAGCAGGAGCACCACCTTCACCGAATCCCGCATGTGGAGCGCCGCAAAAAACCGGGACAGTCCAAAGCCCACCCCCAGCCCCAGGGCGGCGCCCAGCACAATGGACACCGGCACTCCCGCCAGGGAGGACAGGGAGAAGGAGCCCCCCTGGGCCATGGCGGTGAAGGAGGTGAACAGGACGATGACATACACGTCGTCCACCGAGGCGCCGGCCAGAATCATCTGGGGAATCCCCTTCTCGGTGCCGTACCCCTCCGCCATGAGCTTCAGCATCCGGGGGACGATGACGGCGGGGGACACCGCCCCCACCACCGTTCCCATGATGGCGGCGTCCAGCAGGCTCACCCCCAGCAGCCGGGGAGCCAGCAGCACCATGCCCAGCACCTCGAAGCTGGCGGGCACAAAGCACAGCAGCACCGCCGGGCGGCCCGCCCGGCGCAGATCGTCCAGCTCCAGGCTCAGTCCCGCCCGGGTGAGAATGATAATCAGGGCCAGCTGCCGCAAATCGGCGGAGCTGTCCAGCAGCTGGGGCGAAAGCAGATTCAGCACACAGGGACCCAGCACAATCCCCGCCGCCAGCATCCCCACCAGAGGGGGCAGACGGACCAGCCGGGCCAGGGCCCCCAGGCCCAGACCCAGCAGCAGCACATAGGCCACGCTTGTCAGCATAAAAACCATCCTCTCCGGGGGCAATGGGCAAAAAAAGACCGATGCCCCCTGCAAACTTGCAGAAGTCATCAGCCATGCGGCGGTTCGGGCACATGCCCCGGGCGGACCTCATCCCCGTATTACGGGGGCAGTATACCACAGCCCCCGCCCCTTGTCAACGGGGAGAAAAGGGAGTATGATGGAAAAAAAGACAGCGGGAGGCCCCCTATGATCTTTGACACCCACGCCCATTATTACGATTCCGCCTTTGACGGCGACCGGGACGCCCTGCTCTCCGCCCTGCCCGGGCAGGGGGTGGCGCTGGTGGTCTGCCCCGGCTGCGACGGGGAGAGCTCCCGGCAGTCCATGTCCCTGGCGGAGCAATATGCGTTCCTCTCGTTTGCCGCCGGCTTCCACCCGGAAAATCTGGAGGGGGCCGCCCTGGCCGATTTGGAGGGGCTCCGGCCCCTGTGGGCCCACCCCAAATGCGTGGCGGTGGGGGAAATCGGCCTGGACTACTACTGGGTGAAAACCCCGGAGGAGCGGGCCCGGTCCCGGGACTTCTTTGACGCCCAGCTCTCTCTGGCGGAGGAGCTGGACCTGCCCGTCATCGTCCACGACCGGGACGCCCACAGGGACTGCCTGGACATCGTCCGGGCCCACCCCAATGTCCGGGGGGTGTTCCACTGCTGCGCCCTGGGGATGGAGGATGTGAAGCGGGCGGCGGACTGGGGCTGGATGTTCTCCTTCACCGGCAACATCACCTTCCCTAAGGCCAGGCGGGCCCCGGAGGTCATCCGCTGGCTGCCCATGGAGCGCATCATGCTGGAGACCGACGCCCCCTATATGGCCCCCGAGCCCTATCGGGGCCGGCGGTGCGACTCCTCCCTCATCCCCCTCACCGCCCAGACGGTGGCCCAGCTCAAGGGGCTGACCACCCAGGAGGTCCTGGACCTCACCCTGGAAAACGGAAAACGCTTTTTTGGTATCCCATAAAGGAGGCATCTGTATGGAGACCATTTCCTACGAATATGAAGGTTCGCTTTATGTCAACCTGACCAACCGCTGCGACTGCTCCTGTGTGTTCTGCCTGCGGCACAACGGCCACAAGGGCTCCATCTACGCCGACGACCTGTGGCTGGAGCACGAGCCCACCCGGCAGGAGGCGCTCGAGGATCTGCTGGCCCGGGACTACGCAAATTACCGGGAGCTGGTGTTCTGCGGCTTTGGGGAGCCCATGTACCGCACCGACGATATTTTGTGGCTGGTGGATGAGCTGAAGCGGCGGGTACCCAACCTGCCCCCGGTGCGCATCAACACCAACGGCCACGCCAACGCCATTCTGGGCCGGGACGTGACGCCGGAGCTGGCCGGGCGCATTGACACCATCTCCATCTCCCTCAACGGCTCCACGCCGGAGGAGTACTGCGCCGTCACCCGGCCCCGCTCGGGAGCGAAGGCCTGGGAGGACATGCTGGACTTTGCCAAAAGGTGCCGGGCCTATGTGCCCCATGTGGTGATGACCATTGTGGACAAGGACAAGAGCGCGGCGGACATCGCCCGCTGCCGGGCCATTACGGAAGAGCTGGGAGTCACCCTCCGCATCCGGGCCTACATCCCCGACTGAGCAAGCAGGAAAAAAGGAGCGCTGCCGCGGCAGCGCTCCTTTTTTGCAGGTATCAGGGCTCCACGTCCAGCATGGCCATGGTGGCGGGCATTTCGTGGGCGGTGTTCACCTTCTCCTCGTCGGTGACCAGGTCAAAGCAGGAGATGATGATCTTGTCTCCCCACACGCAGGGCTCGCCGGGCTCGTCCAGCTCCCCGTGGAAGCCGTCGGTGTCCGGGGAGACGGCGATGCGCTTCACCGTGCCGTCGGGGGTAATCTTGGCAATGGCGTTGGCGGAGAAGTCGGCCACATAGATGTTGCCGTACCGGTCGATGGACATGCCATCGGTGGATTTCAGGTTGTCCGGGTCCTGGGCCCACTTGAGGTTCTCCTTCACCGAGCCGTCGGGGTTGAAGGTGATCTTGTGGACCACCCCGTCGCCGAAGTTGCCCACGTACAGGTTGCCGTCGTGGTCAAAGACGATGCCGTCCACGCCATACTGGCACTTGGGGTTTTCCGTGATAAAGGTGAGGAAGATGTCCGGGTCGGCCAGGGTGTTGGTGCAGTGGATGCCCTGGGCGTCCAGAGGGAAGCGGTAGACGCAGCTCATCAGCTTGCCGCTGTCGGTTTTCTGCCGGGTCATGCAGCTCTGGGTGACGTACATGTAGTCCCCCCAGATGCGGATGCCGTTGGGGTGCTCCATGTTGTCGGCCACCACGGTGCATTTGACCACGCCCGCCTCGTCCAGCTTCAGCCGGAGGATGCGGCCGGTGAACACCATGTGGGGCTCCCCGGTCCAGCCGGCGTTGTCCACCATGTACAAGTCCCCGTCGGGGCCGAATTCGATGCCCATAGCCCGGGCCTCGCCGCTGTACTCGTTGAGGGGCACGTCAAACCACTTTTTGATGTTGCGCTCCTTGTCGATGCGCAGCACGCAGCTGGGCATGGACAGGTCGGCAAAGTTGGGACAGGAGAGAATCAAATCGCCGTTTTTGTCGATGGCCATGCCGTCGGGGGTGCAGGCCAAATCCTCCGGCAGCAGGGTAAAGAGCTTGGAAGTCTGCATCAGGCACTACCCTCCTTTCAGGCGGTGAGGTTCTTGAGGAAGCGGCAGGCGTCGGCGGCCATTTTGTCCAGCACGGCCTCGTCGGCGCCGGGCACCAGGTCCCGCCACACCTTGATGTCGTAGGCAATGGAGCCGCCCATGAGGACGAAGGGCTCCATGACGATGGCGCCCTGGTAGTTGATTTTCTTCAGGGCATCGGCCATGGCCTCCCAGGGCAGGCTGCGGGTGGAGCCGGGGGGCATCCGGTTGCGCTCTCCCGTGTGGAAGTGGCCCAGCAGATCGCCGGTATCCAGAATGGCCTGGACCATATCGTCCTCTTCAATGTTCATGTGGAAGGTATCCAGCAGCACCTTGGCGTTGGGGCTCTCCAGCCGCTTGACAAAGGCCACGCCCTCGGCGGCGGTGTTCAGCAGGTACTGCTCAAAGCGGTTGACCACCTCGCAGCAGTAAATGGCTCCGTTGTCCTCCGCCACCTTCATCAGCTTCTTCATGGAGTCCACCGCCAAATCCTCCTTGCGGCGCTTTTCCTCCATGGTGATGCCGTGGTCGGGCATGGACTGCCAGCCGGCGTAGGACACGCCGTTGAGGATGGTGGCGCCCACCTTGGGCATGCTCTCCAGAATCCGGGTGACGTGGCGGATGCCGTTCTCCCGCACGGCGGGGTCGTCGCTGGCCAGGTCGTACTTGGGCTCCAGGCCGATGGAGTAGGTGAAGGTGAGGCCGTGGTCGTCGGCGCAGGCCTTCAGCTCCTTCAGCTTGTCGTCGCTGTAATAGGCGAACTCGGCGGAGGCCACCTCGCACACGTCAAAGCCCAGCCTGGCAATCTTTTCAATCAGGGGAATGTACTGAATTTCGTCCCAGTTGTGGCTCCAGAAGCCATAATGCATGCCGATGGGGTTCATATGTACCCTCCTTTTTTCAGCCCGCCCGGGCGGCTTTAATCTTCTCCACAAAGAGCTTGGCGGTCTCGGTAATCTTGCCGTAATCGCCGGTCTTGGCCCCGGCGGTCAGGCTGCCGCCGGCTCCCACGGCCACGGCGCCCGCCTTGATCCACTCCTCCACGTTGTCCACGGACACGCCGCCGGTGGGCATCAGCTCCGCCTGGGGAATGGGACCGTGGATGGACTTGATGATCTTGGGTCCAAACAGTTCGCCGGGGAACACCTTGATGATGTCGGCGCCCGCCTCCATGCCGGAGACCACCTCGGCAATGCTCATGGCGCCGGGCATGCAGGCCACCCGGTAGCGGTTGCACAGGCGGACGGTGCCGGCGTTGAAGTAGGGGCTCACCACATACTGGGCGCCGGAGAGGATGGCCATGCGGGCGGTCTCCGGGTCCATGACGGTGCCGGCGCCGATGACGAAGTCGGTGCCGTCGTACTCCCTGGCCATCTGCTCAATGATGGCGTTGACGCCGGGGGTGGTGTAGGTCAGCTCGATGCCGGCGCAGCCGCCCTCAATGCAGGCCTGGGCAATCCGCTTGGCGTCGTCGGCGTCCTTGGCACGGACCACCGCCACCAGGCCGCACTCCCGCAGCTTGGCCAGCACTTGTTCCTTTTTCATGGTAATCTCCTCCTAAATCCGATGATTTCCGTTATTTTTGGGCCGCCATGTGCTCGTACACAGGCAGCAGGGACTGGTAGCACAGCTCGAAGGTCTCCTTCACCGGCTGGTAGGCCGCCACGGCGGCGGGATCGGGCTCAATCACCTGGTTGATTTCCAGCATCTGGTCAATGGCGGTGAAGTCCTTGAATACGCCCACGCCCACGCCGCCGGTGACCGCGGCGCCCATGGAGGTGGCCTCCTCCAGCAGGGCGGGGACCTTGATGCGGGCGTTGTAGACGTTGGCCATCATCTGGCACCACACCGGGCCCTTGGCGCCGCCGCCCACCACCAGCAGCTCGTCGATGGGGATGCTCTTGCGGAAGGACTCCAGGATGATGTTCAGGTTCATGGTGACGCCCTCCAGCACCGCCCGGAACAGGTCGCAGCGCTGATTCTCCATCTTCAGGCCCAGCCAGGCGGCGGTGGCGTTGGGGTTCCAGCGGGGCGCCCGCTCTCCCAGCAGGTAGGGCAGGAAGATGACGCCGTTGGAGCCCACCGGGCTTTTGGCCACCTCCTGATTGATGAGGTCATAGGGGCTGATGCCCTGCTCCTTGGCCACGGCGGTCTCGTACTTGGCCACCTGGCCCTTGAGCCAGTTGTAGGAGCTGCCGCCGGCCTGCATGGTGCCGGTGGGGGAATACAGGCCGGGGACAATGTGGGCCCAGGTGAAGGTGCGCATCTCCTCGTCAAAGAGGGGCTTTTCGCTGGTGGTGGCCACCCAGGCGGAGGAGCCCACGCAGCTGAAGGTGCGGCCCGGGCTGATGGAGCCGGCGCCCACGTTGGAGCACAGGCCGTCTCCGCCCCCCATGACCACGGGGGTACCCGCCTTCAGGCCGGTCTGCTCCGCCGCCCAGGGGGTGACCTCTCCCGCCACGGTGGTGGAGGGGACGATCTCCGGCAGCTTGTCGCCGTCAATGCCGGAGGCGGAGACAATCTTCTCGGACCACTGGAGGGTGTTCAGATCAATGCAGGCGTTGGAGGTGGCGTCGGAGGGCTCGGTATAGAACTTCCCGGTGAGCCGCAGGACGATAAAATCCTTGGCGTTGAAGGTCTTGTAGGTCTTGGCGTAAATTTCCGGCTCGTTGTCCCGCACCCACATCAGCTTCTGCAGGCCGTAGGAGGCGCTGTTGCGGTGGCCGGCAATGTGGTAGAAGTCCCGCAGGGAGATGTGCTCCCCCAGCGCGGCGGCCTGGGCCTGGGCCCGCTGGTCCGCCCAGATGATGGAGGGGCGCAGGGGGTTGCCCTGTTTATCCACGCACAGGCAGCCCATCATCTGGCCGGAAAAGGAGACGGCGGCAATCTCTCCGGCGGAAATGCCCGCCTTGTCAATGAGATTTTTGCTGGTGACGCAGATGGCCTGCCACCAGTCCTCCGAATCCTGCTCGGCCCAGTTGCCGTTGAAGTAGTGGCAGCCGTAGCTGAACACCTCGCTGGTAACCATGCGTCCCTCCTCATTGAAGAGGGTGGCCTTGTTGCCGGAGGTGCCCAGGTCGTGGGCCAGAATATACTTCATAGCGCGCCTCCCTTCTTACAGTCCCAAATCGCGGATCAGGTTCTCGGTGGCCATCCGCCCCATGTTCCGGGCGGCCCCGGAGGTGGAGGCGGCGCAGTGGGAGCCCAGCACCACGTTGTCCAGAGTGAACCAGCGGGGGTCCTTGGGGGGCTCGGAGGAGAAGGCGTCGATGCCGGCGCCGTACAGCTTCCCGGCCTCCAGGGCGTCCAGCAGGGCGCTCTCGTCAATGAGGCCGCCCCGGGCGGTGTTTACCAGAATGGCGTCGGGCTTCATCATGGCCAGCTCCGCCGCACCGATGAAGTTCTCCGTCTCCGGCATCAGGGGCAGGTGGAGGGAGATGATGTCGCACTGGCGGAAGATCTCCTCCGGGGCGGCTTTGGTGATGTGGTGGGCCGCGGCGTACTCCTCATTCCAGAAGGGGTCGTGGGCCAGCACCGTCATGCCGAAGCCCTGGGCCCGCTGGGCCACGTTGCGGCCGATGGCGCCCAGACCCAGAATCCCGATGGTGGCTCCCGTCACATCCCGGGTGGTAATCTTCTTCCAGTCCTTCTGGCGGCAGCGGCTGTCGATGAGCACCGTCTTGCGGGCCACCGCCAGGATGAGGGCCATGGCGTAGTCCGCCACCGCCTCGGAGTTGGCCCCCACGGTGCGGGACACCTTGATGCCCCGGGCCTTGGCGGCCTCCAGGTCAATGTTGTCCACCCCCACGCCGTACTTGGCGATGGCCTTCAGCTTGGGCGCGGCGGCAATGACCTCGGCATCCATGGGGTCCACCCCCACGATGATGCCGTCGCAGTCGGCCAGCAGGGCCTTCATGCCCTCCTTGTCCAGAATCCCGCCGGTCTCGTTGCGCACCACCTCCAGTCCGGCGTCCCGGAGCATGTCAAAGACCTGGGGATCGGTTTTCCCGTAGGAACGGGGTGTGGTAAGTACTTTCATGTGGCCGTGTCCTCCTTACTTCCGCATTTCCCGGGCCAGCCGGTCGCAGGCGGCCAGCCGGTCCCCGGTGATGTCGATGTGGAACACCTCGGCGATCACCTGGGTCCAGCCGTGGATGAAGTAGGTCCAGCCGTCCTCGACGGTCAGGTTCCGGCTGTCCTTCTGGGCCTCCGCCTGGTGCATGAATTCCAGGGTACCCCGGTAGTTCAGCTCCCACACCAGGCCGTTTTCGGGGAATTTGCAGTGGTCGGTGAGGGGGGAGCCGGGCCGGTCCTTGCCCAGGCCGGTGGCGTTGATGACCAGGGAGCCGGCGGGCAGCTTCTCCACAATGCGGTCGTTGAGCTCCGGGGTCTTGCACAGGTGATAGCTCATGGGCACATTCAGGTACTCCAGAATGCGCACCGCCTCGGCCAGGCGGGGGGCGGAGCGGTTGTTCAGGTGAATGCGGGCGGGCAGGTCGCTGCCGTGGCGGTCCTCATTGGCCAGGTAGGCGGAGATGGACAGGGCGGAGCCGCCGGCGCCCAGCACGCACACCTCGCCGCCGCCGGCCCAGTGTCCCTCGGGCACAAAGGCGTCCAGGGCCAGGCCGGAGGAGATGGGGTCCTTGGCGTGGGCCCGGAGCTGGCCGTCCAGCTTGGAGATGGAGGACAGCTCCCCGAACCGCTGGGCATAGGGGTCCAGGTAGTCGAACATGTCCTTGGCGGCGTTGTACATGTCAATCTTGTGGGTGGTCACCAGGGCGCCCAGGGAAAGGGGATCCTCCCTGAAGAACTGGACCACCTCCCGGTAATACTCCGCCGGGGCGTGGATGGGCAGGTCAATGCCCTTGATCTCCGCGTCCAGGCCCAGCTCCTTGGCCCAGATGGGGAACATCTTCATAATGGAGGACTGGCCGGTGGTGACGCCGACAAAATACATGGTGGGACGTTTGGCAGGTTCAGGCAGCTTGATCATGATGAGACGCTTCCTTTCACAAAAAATATTATATCATATCTCAGCCCGCGAACAAGCGCCGGCAATTGCGGACGGTAAAGCGTTCCCGCTCCTCCGGCGTAAATCCGGCGCCGGCCAGCAGGGGCAAAAAGGTCTCCAGAATGTAGGTCAGACCGATTTCTCCGCCGTAGGCGGCCAGACGCTGGGCGGTGGTGTCCAGGGCCAGCAGCAGCCGGTCCCCCCAGCCCTTGTCCGCCATGTGGCGGAGCAGGGCCGCCTCCTCCCCGTCGGAGTGGTACTTGAAGCGGCCCACGGTGTCGTAATCCAGATAAACTCCCAGCCGGGCCACCGCCTCATGGGGTGCGAAGTCGGCGGCCTGCCGGTCCACATGGCACACCACCAGCTTTTCCGGGGGCACCCCCAGCCCGAAGCACAGGCGCACCGCCTCCGGGGCGTGGGCTCCCTTCTCGGTGTGAAGCATCAATGGCACGCCGCAGGCCGCCGCCGCCCGGGCCGCCGCCCGGAGCAGGGTCTCATACCGGCCCACCGCCCCCTCCGCCGGGATGGCCGCCTTTACCAGTCCGGCCCTTACGCCGGTGACCTCCTCCGGCCGCCGGGCCGGGTCGGCGCTCCAGGGGAGCATGCCCTCCTCCAGCTCGCCGCGGTAGAGGCGGTACAGCCCCTCCTCGTCCAGGGCGTGGACCCAGCAGCTCTCCGGATAGAAGCCCAGCAGGTGATAGCCGGTGGAGGCCATGATTGCCACCCCGCTCTCCCGGCTCAGCCGCTCCAGCACCAGCGCGTCCCGTCCCGCCGCCACCGGCTGGGCGTCGGCCAGGAAGGCGCCTCCCGCCCGGCGGTAGTCCTTCAGCTCCGCCAGGGACAGCTCCTCCTCCTCCATCCGCAGGGCGGGGTTTTTGTCCGCCATGGGCGTATGCCGGACAAAAAGGTGCTCGTGGATCTGGCTGTGGCCCAGTGAATCCGCCTCCGCCGGACCCAGCACGGTCTGAATGGACCCCATCGCCCTCTCCTCCTTTCTAGTAGGATTGTTACTATGTTACTACATAACATGGCAAAGAGAAACCCCCCTCCGCCGGCGGAGCGGTTTTCTCTCTGGCTTATTCCCGGTTAACCTCCACCCGGAAGCGGCTCTGGTCCCCCCGGTACCGGGCAATGGACAGCTCCAGCAGCTTGCGGGCGCGGTTGTAGCCCATGGACTGGAAGTAGTGGATGGGGCGGCCCCGCTTCAGGCCCAGCACCGCCTCGTCCTCCCCGTCCGCCGCCCTGGCCTCGCAGATACGCACCATGTGGGTAATCTGGGTGTTGCTGCGGGTGGCCAGCACCTCGTACAGGGATTCCTTGTTCAAGTCGTGGTCCAGCACAAAGCCGCACTCGTCATAGGGCAGATAGGTCTCCACCCGAACAATGGGCTCCCCGTCGGCCATCCGCTTGCGGTAGAGGTAGATGGTCTTGCTCCCCTCCGGCCGGTCCATCAGCAGGGCAATCTCCGGCTCCAGCTCAATGACCCGGAAGTCCAGTACCTGGGTGCTGGGCACCCGGCCGGCGCTGATCACATCGTCATTAAAGGAGCGGATGCTCTGGATAAAGCCCTGGTTCAGCTTGGGGTGGGAGACAAAGGTCCCTTTGCTCTTGATGCGGTACAGATGCTCCTCCCGCACCAGGTCGGAGATGGCCTGGCGCACGGTGGTGCGGCTGATGTTGAAGATTTCACTGAGCTCCTTCTCCGTGGGAATGGTGCTGCCCACGGGATAATTGCCGCACTCAATCTCCTCCAGAATCAATTTCTCCAGCTGAAAGTAGAGGGGAATGGGCACATCCTTGTCCAGCCGTTTTCCCTCTAACATAGTGCCACCCCTTTCATCCTCGCCTGTGCGCACGCACATTGTCGTAACATATACACATTATAGTATACAGGCATTATGTTTGCAAGTCTTTCATGCAAATTCTCTAATCCTGCACAAAGAAATGTGTATATAACGGACAAGTTTGACAAGGCCGAAAGGGGTGGCCATGTTGGTTTGTTACAGCATTTGGCTGAATTCCACTTTTTCGCCGTTGGGACCCAGGATATTGAAGTAGCGCACGCCGTTGGCCCAGAAGGGCAGGGCCTGGATTTCGCTCTCCAGGGGGAGGAAGCCGGCGGCCTTCACCGCCGCCCAGGCGGCCTCCACGTCGTCCACATCCAGGGCGATGTGGTCAATGGCTCCCGCCTTCCCCACCGCCTGGCCGTTCTCATAGCTCTCGATGCACACGTTGGCCAGCTTCAGGAAGCAGACCCGCTCCCCGTTGTTCACCGTCTCATAGGCCACGGAAAAGCCCAGCTTCTCGTAAAAAGCCAGGGTCTGGGCCATGTCATTGGTGGGCAGGCCGATGTGCTGCAGTCCGGTTACATGCTTGCCGATGCCGCTCATTGCGCTCCCTCCTCAGTCGTCGCTGGGGTCCACGTCAATGAGGACCTTCATGGTGGTCTCCTGGTGGGTGTCGATGTACTCATAGGCCGCCAGGTAGTCCTGGAAGGCGAAGTGCTTGCTCATCAGGGGCTTGAGCTGAATCTTGCCCTCGTTGACAAAGCGGATGGCGTCCACATAGTCCTCGTGGCGGTACATCATGGTGGTGTTCAGATCCAGCTCGGAGTCGTTGAGCTTGGCCAGATCGCAGTGGGCCAGTCCGGCGTACACCGCCACCAGGATGATGATGCTGCCCTTCCGGGCATTCTGGATGGCCTGATCCATGGTGATGTCGTTGCCGGCGCAGTCGTAGATGACGTCCGCCTTGTCGGGGCCGAAGCAGTCCACCAGGGCCTTGCCGAAGTCGTTGTTCTTGGTGTTGATCACATGGTCGGCGCCGCAGCTCTTGGCCAGCTCCAGCCGGTAGTCGGAGATGTCGGTGGCCATGACCTCCGCCGCGCCGAAGGCCTTCAGGGACTGAATCAGCAGGATGCCGATGGGGCCGCAGCCCAGCACGCAGACCTTCTTGCCGGCAATGTCCCCCGCCCGCTTGGCGGCGTGGACGGTGACGGCCAGGGGCTCCAGCATGGCGCCCTCGTCATAGCTCATCCCCTCGGGCAGGGGGGTCACCTTGGAGGCGTCCACCGCAAAGTACTCGCTGGCGGTGCCGGTGGTCTGGAAGCCCATGACCTTCAGCTCCTCGCACAGGTTGTACTTGCCGTGGGTGCAGGGGTAGCACTTGCCGCAGTAGACCTGGGGCTCGATGGTCACCCGCTGGCCCACCTGGAACTGGGTCACGCCCTCCCCCAGGGCGGCCACCTGGCCGGAAACCTCATGGCCCTGGGTCACGGGGTACTTGGTGTAGGGGTGCTTGCCGTGATAGACGTGGATATCGGAACCGCAGATGCCGATGCGCTTAATCTTCACCAGCACCTGGCCGGGACCGGCCTGGGGCACGGGCACGGTGTCAAACCGAATCTGCTTGGGTGCAGTCATTACTTCCTGCAGCATGGTCTCTTGCATATCGCTCACTCCTTGTTCTGAAATGCGGTTTTTGGCAGGGTAAAAAGAAGGAAGGAAACGAAAAATTCCATCTATTATCATGCAAGTCCCGGCGGCGAAAGTCAAGAGGGTTTTGGGGAAAAATTCCGGCGGTTTGGGGAAAAAACGTCCCGGCTTCCGCCCAATGTCATTAAATGAGCGGAGAAAAGCACCTCCGCTCATTTAATCATGTCAAATGCAAATACAATTTTTTAAATAACTGGTTGTATAATAAATAAGATTTTATTAACAAATAGTATTGACCAGTGGTTCAGAAGGTGGTATAGTAACAGTGGTAGTTGGCCGTAGTTGCCCAGGGCTACCCGTTACAACACATGACACACAATTCTCAATTAGTTTTTTTTAATTTTAGTTTTACAATGCGTTAGGCTTACAGTCATATTGAAGGGTGACTGTTCCGCGCACAATGAACAAACTTGCCGCCGGAAGGGGGTTGTTCGTTGTGCGCGGTTTTCTTTTTGCATTTTTCCGGTGGCGTCCGCGTTGTGTTACAGGCGGCATAAATAGGACGGGCGACCATACTTCAAAGCCTGACACAAAAAGGAGAAAAAATGAATAATTTCAGCGTTTTTAGTATTATTTTGTGGGTTTCTGTCACGATAAATGATTACGACTCGTTTATCCGTACTGTTTGGGTGAATATCCACGGGGAGGATATGCAGGCCAGTGCCACGGAGGCGTCCTACCACGTCGCCAACGCCATCGCAAGTGCCCTGTATGAAGCTTTGCTGTTTGTCCTCGCTAATCCTCGCAACAATCATGCGGTGTCTACGCTCGATGTTGAAGTCCGCGCCGAAGCCAGTACCCACACGGCAACACTGTCCCGCACCGCGTTTCCAATGGACACAGCGGTAGAAACTGACCCGGAGCCTGCGGCAATCTGCGCGTATTCGCCTGAAGTTGAGCGGTACATTTACCGCTTTTTGGATGATGTGCGTGCGGACATTTCCGAAATGCTGAAAGCCCTCGCCGCCTCCCATTCCGAGGACACTGACGGAGGGGAGGGGAACGGCTATGCTGTCACCCGTCGAAGCATTACGCCGGAGCCTTAACCGCGCGGCCCAACAGGGGGAAGCGTTATGCCTCTCCCTGGGCCATGCGGCCCGGAGCCAGAAGCTACCGCCCGCCGCTTTAATTCGTTTCCTTATCGCGGCAGAGGGCGGCTCGCTGGCAAAGGAGCTTCATCGCGCTAAGATCGACGCGACCCCTGCCGCCATCACACAGCGCCGCGCACAGATCCCGCCCGAAGTGTTCCAGGAAGTCTTTGCACGCTTCAATGCCTCAAGCGTGTATGGACGGCCCAAGAGCGGCTACAAGGGCTACCGCGTCCTCGCTGGGGATGGGACGGCAATCAATATGGCACGCAACCCGAATGCCCCCAGCTATGTCTGCAACAACAGCGCCCCAGACGGTTATAACCAACTACACCTCAACCCACTTTTCGACCTCTACGAGCGCACCT
>CALWOL010000161.1 GCA_944383135.1 uncultured Flavonifractor sp. | reverse complement strand
ATGAGCCCGACGAGCTACCAAACTGCTCTACCCCGCGATATGGTGCCGGAGACCGGGATCGAACCGGCACGGGATTACTCCCACGGGATTTTAAGTCCCGGGCGTCTGCCAATTCCGCCACTCCGGCTCGGAGGGCTCCCGTCTCGTAGTGCGCTTAAATAGAATAGCACAGCAGACTGTCATTGTCAAGCCAGAATTTTTCTTTTCTGCCGACAGGATGCGGGCACATCTGCCGGAGGGTTGGCATATACTGGTCTGTACATCACACCGGAAGGAGGAAACCCCGTGCCCAGGCAGCTGTATGACGATAGCCGCCGGCCCGTTGAGCCCAAGGGGGACGTAGACGATTTGATCTTCTGCGCCGACCAGGGCTGGCCGGTGAGCAGCCGATAAAAACCGCCCGCCTACGGGCGGTTTTTTGTATGTCTCCCTTTACATTGATGTCGGGGTTGGATATAATAATAGGGCTATTTTATGGAAATGAGTGTGGAAAACCATGTTGCAGTTTGATGAATATAAGGTAAAGCTCAACAATCTCCGCCCTGAGCTGGATGATTTGGAGCAGGCCCTGGGGCTGGAGGCCGCCCGCAGGGAGGCGGAGATGCTGGAGTCGGAGAGTGCCTCCGACGGCTTTTGGGACAACCTGGAGAAGGCCCAGAAGGTGCAGCAGCGAGTGAAGAACCTGCGGGACAAGATTGAGGGCCAGGAGAAGCGCAAGGGGCAGTGGGAGGATTTGATGACCCTGTGCGAGCTGGGCAACGAGATGGAGGACGAGAGCCTGGTGCCTGAGGTGGAGGAGGGCTTTGCCAAGCTGGAGGCCGCCGTGGAGGAGGCCAAGCTGTCCACCCTGTTCACCGGGGAGTACGATAACTCCAACGCCATTCTCACCTTCCACGCCGGAGCCGGCGGCACCGAGGCCCAGGACTGGGCCCAGATGCTCTTCCGCATGTACACCCGCTGGGCGGAGCGCCACGGCTTTACCTGCAAGACTCTGGACTATCTGGACGGAGACGAGGCAGGGCTGAAGAGCGCCACCATCCTGATTGAAGGGGAGAACGCCTACGGCCATCTGCGCAGTGAGCACGGAGTCCACCGGCTGGTGCGGGTGTCTCCCTTTGACGCCAATGCCCGGCGGCAGACCTCCTTTGCCGCGCTGGAGGTTATGCCCGACCTGCCGGAGGACGCCGATGTGGAAATCCGCCCGGAGGACTACGAGATGCAGGTGTTCCGCTCTTCCGGAGCCGGCGGCCAGCACATCAACAAGACCTCCTCCGCCGTACGGCTCATCCACCACGCCACCGGTATTGTGGTGTCCTGCCAGACCGAGCGCAGCCAGTTCCAGAACAAGGACACCTGCCTGCGGATGCTGCGGGCCAAACTGGTGGAGCTGAAAATGCAGCAGCATGCCGAGAAAATTTCCGATATCAAGGGCGTCCAGCTGAAGATTGAGTGGGGCAGCCAGATTCGCTCCTACGTATTTATGCCCTATCAGCTGGTGAAGGACAACCGCACCGGGTATGAGACCAGCAACGTCAACGCCGTCATGGACGGGGATTTGGACGGATTTATCAACGCTTATCTGAAAGCGGAAGCTACCGGAAATTGGGCGGAAAAATAAAATATGGAAATCATAAAGGGCCGGGACAGCATATCCCGGCCCTTTATGTCATATCCCTACAAAATATATAGAAATCCATCCCATCTTTTGGGGGAAAACGCTTGTAATTTTGGTTACAATTTGTTACCATTAGCTTGCATCAATCAGACCCCGAAATAAAAACAGGAAAGGCGGTACGAACGATGAAAAAAACCTCGGGCAAAATTTTGTCGCTGCTTCTGGCTGCAGCCATGCTGTGCGCGATGATGCTTCCCGCATCCGCGACGGAAGAGGCTGGAAGCGAAGACGGCGTAGTGGTGCTGTATACCAATGACGTGCACACCTACGTGGACCAGGAGCTTACCTATTCCAAGGTGGCGGCTCTGAAGGACAGCTATGACAACGCGCTGCTGGTGGACGCCGGCGACCATATTCAGGGCACGGCCTACGGCTCCCTGGACAAGGGCGAGACCATCATCAAGCTGATGAATGCCGCGGGCTATGACGCGGCCACCCTGGGCAACCATGAGTTTGACTACGGGATGGAAGGCTGCATGCAGGCCATCGAATGGGCCAACTTCCCCTATCTGTCCTGCAACTTCTACCACGAGAAGAATGGCGTGGTTGGTGACACGGTGCTGGACAGCTATAAGGTCTTTGAGGTGGGCGGCGTGAAGATTGCCTTCGTGGGCGTCACCACGCCCGAGTCCTTCACCAAGTCCACCCCCGCCTACTTCCAGGATGAGGACGGCAACTACATCTATGGGATTGCCGGCGGCGAGGACGGCTCCGCGCTGTATGCCGCGGTGCAGAAGGCGGTGGACGCCGCCTCCAAGGAGGCCGACTATGTGATCGGCCTGGGCCATCTGGGTGTGGACCCCTCCTCCAAGCCCTGGACCTCTGAAGAAGTGATTGCCAACACCACCGGCCTGGACGCCTTTATTGACGGCCACTCCCACACCACCGTGGAGCGCAGGGAAGTCACCGACAAGAGCGGCAACACCGTGGTGCTCACCCAGACCGGCGAGTACCTGAACGCGGTGGGCAAGATGACCATTGCCGCCGACGGCACCATCACCACCGAGCTCCTCTCCGCCGAGGATTTGGCGGACATCACTCCCGATGCTGACGTGAAGGCCGTTGAGGATGCCTGGGTTACGCAGGTGGACACCCAGCTGGGTGAGGTCATCGGCCATATCTCCGACACCCTGGACAACTACGCCGCCGACGGCACCCGTCTGGTGCGCAGCCAGGAGACCAACACCGGTGACTTTGCCGCCGATGCCCTGTACTACCTCTTTGACAACATGGATATGGACGTGGACGTGGCCGTGATGAACGGCGGCGGTGTCCGCAACGGCGCCATTACCGGCGACATCTCCTACAAGACCTGCAAGGAAATCCACACCTTCGGCAACGTGGCCTGTCTCCAGACCGTTACCGGCCAGCAGCTGCTGGACGCCCTGGAGTGGGGCGCCAAGGACGCCCCCGCGGAGAACGGCGGCTTCCTCCATGTCTCCGGCCTGAAGTATACCATCGACACCTCCATCCCCTCCACCGTCCAGCAGGACGATAAGGGCGTGTGGACCGGCGGACCCACCGGCGCGTACCGGGTGAAGGACGTGCAGGTGCTCAACAACGAGACCGGCGCGTACGAGGCTCTGGATCTGACCGCCTCCTACAACCTGGCGGGTTACAACTACACCCTGCGGGATCTGGGCGACGGCTTTGCCATGTTTGACGGCGCCGTCAATGTGCTGGACTACGTGATGGAGGACTACATGGTCCTGGCCAACTACGTCAAGTCCTTTGCCAACGGTGAGATTACCGGCTATGCCGCCCCCGCCGGCCGCATTAAGGTGCTGTATGCCGACACCGACTTTGCCGCCTGGTATGCCGAGGCCGTCCGGTACGTCACCGGTGAGGGCCTGATGAGCACCACCAACGGCAGCAGCTTCAGCCCCGCCGCCAACGTCACGGTGGCCAGCGTGTATCAGATGCTCTACAACATGGAGGGCAACCCCGCTGTGGAGGAGATTACCGTCTCCGGCAGCGAGGGCGGCTGGTACACCGACTGCATCAACTGGGCCGCTTCTGAGGACCTGTACCTGGGCGGCGACAGCTTCAGCGGTGACAGTGCCATTACCCGCTCCGCCATTGCCAGCATCTTTGCCGCTTACTCCCAGTGGAAGGGCGTGGAGCAGCCTGTGGACGACGGCTCCATGGACGACAAGGTGCCCGACTACGCCTCCATCCCCGCGGAGGATTTGGAGGGCATGACCTTCTGTTACTACGCCAAGCTGATGACCGGCAACGAGAAGCATGAGCTGATGCCCACCAGCCAGCTGAGCCGCGCTGAGTTTGCCCAGCTGCTGATGAACTTTGACAAGTTCCTGGCCGCGTAAGCCGGAAAAAGGGAAGGGGCGCCGCGAAAGCGGCGCCCCTTCTGCTGTTCTCTAGGCGTATCAGTGGTTGAGCAGACGGACCCGGAGCACCCCGTCCAGGGCGCGGATCTCGTTGGCCACGTCGTCGCCCACCCGGCTGCCCACATCCACCACGGTGTAGGCATAGTCCTTCTTGGACTTGTTGGTCATGTTCTCCACGTTTACCCCGTCCTTGGACAGAATACCGGTGATGCTGGCGATGGCGCCGGGGATGTTCTTGTGGATGATGCACAGCCGGCACACGCCGCTCCACTCCTGCACCAGGGTGGGCAGGTTGACGGAGTTTTTGATGTTGCCGTTCTCCAGATAGTCCTTCAGCTCCTGGGCGGCCATGACGGCGCAGTTTTCTTCGCTCTCCGGCGTGGAGGCGCCCAGGTGGGGGATGGCGATGACATTTTTGCCCTGGAGGATCTTGTTGTTGGGGAAGTCGGTGACATAGGCGGCCACCTTGCCGGACTCCAGCGCGGCCAGCATATCGTCGTCATTGACCAGCCCGCCCCGGGCCAGGTTGAGGATGCGCACGCCGCCCTTCATCATGTGAATGGCGCCCTCGTTAATCATGCCGCGGGTCTCGGGGGTCTGAGGCACGTGAAGAGTGATGTAGTCGCAGTTTTTATAAATGGTGTCCAAATCCATGGCACGGTGGACCAGACGGGACAGGGAGAGGGCGGCGTCCACGCTGAGGAAGGGGTCATAGCCGAACACGGTCATGCCCAGCTTGGTGGCAATGTTGGCCACCTGCACACCGATGGCGCCCAGGCCGATGACGCCCAGCATCTTGCCGGACAGCTCCGGGCCCACAAACTGGCTCTTGCCCTTCTCCACCACCTTTTCCACGTCGGCGCCGGCGCCGGCCTGCTCCTTCACCCAGGCGGCGCCCTGGGTGATCTTCCGGGAGGCCAGCAGCATGCCGCACACCGCCAGCTCCTTCACCGCGTTGGCGTTGGCGCCGGGGGTGTTGAACACTACGATACCGGCCTCGGAGCAGCGCTCAATGGGGATGTTGTTGGTGCCGGCGCCTGCCCGGGCGATGGCCCGCAGGGCGTCGGGGAATTCATACTCATGCATGTCGGCGGAGCGGACCAGGATGCCGTCCTCGTTCTCCACGTCGCCGCTGATGGAATAACGGGTCTGGTCCAGCACGGACAGCCCGGCGGGAGAGATTTTATTCAGGGTCTTGATACGGAACATGAAGGGGTTCCTCCTTTGCAGCAGAATGGAAGGCGGGCCGATGTGGGCATCGGCCCCTGCCCGGCTTTTGTGTAGGGGCGGCCACCGGCCGCCCGGCCTTAATTGTTCTTGTCAAACGCCTTGATAAAGTCGCACAGCTTTTCCACGCCCTCGGTGGGCATGGCGTTGTAGATGGAGGCGCGCATGCCGCCCACGGAGCGGTGGCCCTTCAGGTTGGTGAAGCCGGCCTCCACACTCTCCTTGACAAATTTGGCGTCCAGCTCCTCGCTGGCGGTGCGGAACACCACATTCATGTCGGAGCGGGAGCCAGGCTCCACCGCGCAGGTAAACAGCCGGGAGTTGTCCACCACGTCGTAGAGCATCTGGGCCTTGGCGTGCTTGATGGCCTCCATGCCGGGAATACCGCCCTTGGACTCCAGCCAGTCCAGCACCAGGCCCAGCATGTAAATGCACCAGCAGGGCGGGGTGTTGTACATGGAATCCTTGTCAATCATGGTCTTGTAGTTCATCATCAGCGGGGTGTAGGGCAGCTCATGGCCGGCCAGCTCCTCCTTGATGATGACCACGGTGAGGCCGGCGGGCGCCATGTTCTTCTGGGCGCCGGCGAAGATGATGCCGTACTTGCTCACGTCCACCGGCCGGGACAGGATATCGGAGGACATGTCGCACACGATGGGCACCCCGTTGGTCTCGGGGACATACTGCCACTCGGTGCCGTAAATGGTGTTGTTGGCGCAGTAGTAGAAATAGCTGGCCTCGGGGTCCAGGCTGATCTGATCCTGGGTGGGGATATAGGTGTGGTTTTTGTCGGCGGAGGAGACGGCCAGGTTGATGGTGCCGTACTTCTTGGCCTCCTTATAGGCGATGTTGGAGAAGTTGCCGGTGACGGCGTAGTCGGCCTTGCCGGTTTTGCCGATGAGGTTCAGGGGCGCCATGGAGAACTGGCTGGAGGCGCCGCCCTGAAGAAAGAGGACCTTATATCCCTCAGGCACGTTCAGCAGCTGGCGGAACTTGGCCTGGGTGTCGTCAAAGATCTTCTGAAACACCTTGGAGCGATGACTCATCTCCATCACGGACATGCCGGAGCCCTGATAGTTGGTGATTTCGGCGCCGGCACGCTCCAGCACCTCCAGGGGCAGCATAGACGGACCTGCGGAAAAATTGTACACGCGCTGGTTTCCCATGATGATGGCCTCCTCGATGATTTGTTTTCCACGTGGGACGAACACACTTTACTTGAATAAAGTATATTATAGACAACAAAGTGTGCCTCTGTCAATAGCGTGGAATAACCAAAAGCGGAGGCCCTGGGGGAAAAACTTTGTGAATGTTTCAACGAACCCTTTGCACTGAGGGGGGTTTTATGGTACAATGCCTATGAATTAAGGGTTTAGTTTCCCCATGGGGGAGAGGAGAGAGACGAATGCGGCTGTCCGAAATCAAGCGAATTTTGAACGCCGAGGTGTTGTGGGGGGAGGACCGGCTGGACCGGGAGGTGATTTCCGCCTGCGGCAGCGATTTTATGAGCGATGTGCTGGCTTTTGTGAAGAACCAGGCGCTGCTGCTCACGGGGCTGGTGAATCCCCAGGTGGTCCGCACCGCGGACATGCTGGAGATGAAGTGCATCATTTTTGTCCGGGGCAAGGTGCCCGGACAGAGCATTGTGGATTTGGCCAGAGAGCGGGACATCGTGGTGATGACCAGCCCCAAGCGGATGTACGAGGCCTGCGGCCTGCTTTACTACAACGGATTGCGAGGGAACTGCGATGGAGACGATTAAACTGGTATACCCTGTGGAGGGCGGGGACCTCATTGAAGCGGGAGAGGCCTCCAGCAAGATGAAGCTGACTCTGAAGAAGCTGGGTCTGCCCCAGGACATCATCCGCCGGGCGTCCATCTGCATGTACGAGGGTGAAATCAACATGGTCATCCATGCCGACGGCGGCGAGGCCCAGGTGGAGGTGGACACGGACCAGATTATCATCCGTATGCGGGACACCGGCCCCGGTATCCCGGATGTGGCCCAGGCCATGCAGGAGGGCTTTTCCACCGCCGGACAGACCGCCCGGGAGCTGGGCTTCGGCGCGGGTATGGGACTGCCCAATATCAAGCGCTATTCTGATGAGATGAAAATTGAGACCGAGCTGGGGAAGGGAACCACCGTCACGGTACGCATCAAAATTCCCCAGTGAGCGAATGCAAAGAGGAAGGGGGTGCGGCCTGTGGCGATGAGACATTCCGTGGTCATGGACCATAAGCGCTGCCGGGGCTGCACCTCCTGCATCAAGGGCTGCCCCACCGAGGCCATCCGGGTCCGGGGCCGCAAGGCCACCATTCTGCCCGACCGGTGTATCGACTGCGGCAACTGCATCCGGGCGTGCCCCCACAAGGCCATCAAGTCGGTGGGGGACAGCCTTTCCATTCTGAAGGAGTATGCCTACTGCGTGGCTCTGCCGGAGCCGGCGCTGTACGGCCAGTTCCACCACCTGGACAACGTGGACGTGGTGCTCAACGCCCTGCTGAAAATTGGCTTCCACAAGGTGTACGAGGTGGCAAAGGCCGCTGAAATGCTTTCCGACTACGAGCGGCAGACCATCAAGCAGGGACCGCCCCCGGTGACGCCCCAGATTTCCTCCTCCTGCCCCACGGTGCTGCGGCTCATCCGCATGCGCTTCCCCAAGCTGATGGACCATGTGGCGGATACCATTCTCCCCATGGAGCTGGCGGCCATTCTGGCCCGGCGGGAGGCGGCGGAGGAGACCGGCCTGCCTCCGGAGCGGATTGGGGTATTCGCTATTGTGCCCTGCTCCTCCAAGGTCACCGCAGCCCGGGTGTCCGAGGGGCTGAGCCAGCCGGTGCTGGACGGGGCGTTTGCCATCCGGGACATCTATCTGCGGCTGCTCAATCCCATGCGGGAGCTGGAGGAGGTGGAGCCCATGGCCTCCGCCGGCATTATGGGCCTCGGCTGGGCCTCCTGCGGCGGGGAGAGCACTGCACGGCTGGGGGAGCGCTGCGTGGCGGTGGACGGCATTGAGAATGTCATTCAGATGCTGGAGGAGATTGAGGACGGCCGCCTGCCGGAGGCGGATTTTCTGGAGCTGTCCGCCTGCACCCAGGGGTGTGTGGGGGGCTGCTTCACAGTGGAGAATCCCTACGGGGCCAAGATGCGCATCAAGGGCCTGATGAAGGGCCAGCCGGTGTCCCGCAACCGCTTCACCCTGGAGGGGGAGGAGAGGAACCTGGTCCGGAGGGACAAGCAGCTGCAATACCTGCCCACCTTTGTGCTGGACCACGACCGGGAGATGGCCATCAGCAAGCAGCGCCGGATTCAGGAGCTGGAGGCCCATCTGCCCGGCCTCCACTGCGGCTCCTGCGGGGCCCCCTCCTGCCACGCCTTTGCCGAGGACGTGGTGCTGGGCCGGGCCTCGGTGGACGACTGCATCTTCAAGGTGCGGGAGCGGATGCGGACCATGGCGGGGGGCAAGGCGGAGGCGGACGACTATCTGCCGCCCCCCTTCCGGCGGTGCCAGACCGATACATCCAGAAGATAGACAGCCAGGCCGCCGGAGCGCAGAGCGTCACGGCGGCCTGTGTGCTACCACAGCGGGGAGGAATGAGAAATGACGGTGGGTGAAGTGCGGGAGGCCCTGGGCTGGAAGGCCTTTCACACGGCGGACCCGGACCGGAGGGTGACCGGCGGGTACGCCGGGGATTTGCTGAGCTGGGTGATGGGCCGGGCGGGACAGGACTGCGCCTGGTTTACCATTATGTCCAACCAGAACGTGGCGGCGGTGGCCCTGATGGCCGATGTGGCCTGCGTGGTGCTCACCGAAGGGGTGGAGCCCGACGGCGATTTGCTCCGCCGGGCGGAGGAGAAGGAAGTGAATCTGCTGGGCACCGGGGAGGACACCTATACGGCCGCCTGCCGCCTCCACCGCTGCCTGACCTAGCTGACGGTACGGAAGGAGAGAGGCCGCGGTGAAACTCTATTATGATTTGCATCTTCATTCGTGCCTCTCCCCCTGCGGCAGCGACGAAATGACCCCCGGGGACCTGGCGGCCATGTGCGCACTGGCAGGCTTGGACGTTGTGGCCCTCACGGACCACAACACCTGCGGCAACTGCGCCCCCTTCTGCCGGGCCGCTCAGGCCCACGGCCTGCTGGCCCTGCCGGGGATGGAGCTGTGTACCCAGGAGGATATCCATGTGGTCTGCCTCTTTCCCGGACTGGAGGAGGCCGGCCGCTTTCAGCGCCATGTGGCGGAGCACCTGGCCCCCTTTGCCAACGACCCGGAGATTTTTGGGCGGCAGCTCTACATGGACGAGGCGGACCGTGTGCTGGGGGAGGAGGAGCGGATGCTGGCGGGCAGCACCGACCTTCCCCTGGAGGAGGTGCCCGCCCTGGTTTCGTCCTTCGGCGGGTTTGCCTTTCCCGCTCACATCGACCGGTCCTCCTACTCTCTGTTGGGGGTACTGGGCCTGTGGGACCCCTCCCTGGGCTTTCCCCTGGCGGAGCTGTCCCACCGCTGTCCGCCGGAGTTCACAAGCCGGCCCGACCTGGCGGGGGTGCGCTTTGTCACCGACTCCGACGCCCATTACCTGGACCAGGTGTGGGGGGCGGAGCACAGCATGGAGGTGCCGGAGCGGACGCCCCAGGCGGTGCTGGCTTGGCTGGCTGGAAGGGAAAAAAGTGAAACTGCCTAAATTTTTCTTTACAACACCTGGGGAACATGGTATACTTTAAACTGCTGAAATGTTATGACATTAAATCTTAGTTAAACCAGGAAAGATTATCCTGACAAATGAAACAGACAACTTCTGCTGCATCGCCCTTGGGACGATGCAGCAGATATTGTAAGCGGCGAAAACGCAAAAATTGAACTGAAAAGTTCGGAAAGGAAGGTCCCATCCATGCCAAACTGCAAGACCGTCGTTCCCTACCGGGGGACCCCTGAGCAGGAGGAGCGCCTGCGGCAGGTGATCGCCCAGCACAAGGGACAGCCCGGCGCCACCATGCCGGTACTCCAGGCCGCCCAGGAGATTTTCGGGTATCTGCCGGAGGAGGTCCAAATTATGGTGGCCCAAGGACTGGACATTCCCCTGTCCGAGGTATACGGAGTGGCTTCGTTCTACGCACAGTTCACCCTGAATCCCAAGGGGAGGTATCAGATTTCCATCTGTCTTGGCACCGCCTGTTATGTCAAGGGGGCGGCGGCCATTCTCAACGCCGTGGAGCAGAAGTTGGGGATTGCCCCCGGCGCCATTACCCCCGATGGGCGGTTTTCGCTGGACTCCTGCCGCTGCGTGGGCGCCTGCGGTCTGGCCCCGGTGATGATGGTGAACAATGACGTGTACGGCCGCCTTACCCCGGACCAGGTGGGGCCGATTTTGGACATGTATAAATAAGGACGGCCTTATGAAAGAAATAGCCCTCCATATTCTGGACATTGCCCAGAACTCCCTTGCCGCCCGGGCCCGGCGCCTGGAGATTACCCTGGCGGAGGAGGGGGAGACCCTGACCCTCACCATTGCCGACAACGGGAAGGGGATGAGCCCGGAGCTGCTGGCCACGGTCAGCGATCCCTTCACCACCACCCGTACCACCCGGAAAATGGGGCTGGGTCTGCCCCTGCTGCGCCTGGCGGCGGAGCAGACCGGCGGCGCCCTGTCCATTGAGAGCGCCCTGGGCGTGGGCACCACCGTCACCGCGCGATTTGGGGCTGCGCATATCGACTGCCCCCCGGTGGGGGATATGGCGGGCACCATCACCCTGCTGCTCCAGGGCGCGCCGGAGGTGGAGCTGACCTACACCCATCAGGTGGAGGAGCGGCGGTTTACCTTGTCCACCCGGGAGCTGCGGGAGGAGCTGGGAGAGGAAATTTCCCTGGCGGAGCCGGAGGTTATTCTCTGGATTCGGGATTATTTGCAGGAGCAGGAAGCACTGTTACGAGAGAATAAGGGGATGAAAGCATGAAAAGTCTGGCAGAACTGCGGGCCATCCGGGAGCGGATGGAGAAGCAGATTGATTTGCGGGAATCCAACGATGACCGCATCCGGGTGGTGGTGGGTATGGCCACCTGCGGCATCGCGGCGGGCGCCCGCCCGGTGCTCAACGCCTTCCTGGAGGAAGTGAACAAGCGGGACCTGAAGAACGTGACGGTGTCTCAGACGGGCTGTATCGGCGTGTGCCGGCTGGAGCCCATTGTGGAGATCTATGTCCCCGGGCAGGAGAAGGTCACCTACGTGAAGATGACCCCGGATAAGGTGGCCTCCATCGTCAGTGAGCATCTGGTGAACGGCCGGGTGGTGGAAGAGTACACCATCGGCGCGGCGGAATAAGGGGAGGGCAGAGAGATGAGCTTGGTTCGTTCCCATATTCTGGTGTGTACCGGCACCGGCTGCTCCTCCTCGGAGAGCCCCAAGATTATTGCGGAGTTTGAGAAGCAGCTTGTGGCTCAGGGCATGGACAAGGAGGCCAAGGTGGTGCGCACCGGGTGCTTTGGCCTGTGCGCCCTGGGGCCCATCGTCACCGTCTATCCCGAGGGAGCCTGCTACACCCATGTCACTGTGGACGACGTGGAGGAGATTGTCTCCGAGCACATCGTCAAGGGCCGCATTGTCCAGCGCCTGCTGAACAAGAACGCCGGCGGGGAAGGTCCGGCCACCTCCCTGGCGGAGACCAACTTCTATAAGCACCAGTACCGCATCGCCCTGCGCAACTGCGGCGTCATCAACCCGGAGAGCATCGACGAGTACATTGGCGTGGGGGGCTATGAGGCCCTGGGCAAAATTTTGACCGAAAAGATTCCGCCCCAGCAGGTCATTGACGTGGTGAAGGCCTCCGGCCTCCGGGGCCGGGGCGGCGCCGGCTTCTCCACCGGCCTGAAGTGGCAGTTCACCGCTGATGCGGTCAGCCCCGACGGCATCAAGTACGTCTGCTGCAACGCCGACGAGGGTGACCCCGGCGCCTTCATGGACCGCTCGGTGCTGGAGGGCGATCCCCTCAGCGTCATTGAGGCCATGACCATCGCCGGCTACGCCGTGGGGGCCCACCAGGGCTACATCTACGTCCGGGCGGAGTACCCCATCGCCGTCAAGCGGCTGGAGACCGCCATCGAGCAGGCCAAGGGCTACGGCCTGCTGGGGGAAAACATCTTTGAGTCCGGCTTCGACTTTGATTTGGAGCTGCGGCTGGGCGCCGGCGCCTTCGTCTGCGGCGAGGAGACCGCCCTCATGCGCTCCATCGAGGGTCACCGGGGCGAGCCCAAGACCCGCCCCCCCTTCCCGGCGGTGAAGGGCCTGTTTGACCGGCCCACCCTGCTGAACAACGTGGAGACCTACGCCAACATCACCTGGATCTTCAACAACGGCCCGGAGAAGTTTGCCGCCATCGGCACCGAGAAGAGCAAGGGCACCAAGGTGTTTGCCCTGGGGGGCAAGATCACCAATACCGGCCTGGTGGAGATCCCCATGGGCACCACCCTGCGCACCGTGGTGGAGGACATCGGCGGCGGCGTCCCCGGCGGCAAGAAGTTCAAGGCCGCCCAGACCGGCGGCCCCTCCGGCGGCTGCATCCCCGCCTCCCTC
>CALWOL010000160.1 GCA_944383135.1 uncultured Flavonifractor sp. | reverse complement strand
ACGCCGCCCCGATGTTGAACGCATCATACTCCTCCAAAAAGGAACCGTCAATGATGGCAAGGATCTCCCTCTGGTGCTCCGCCCAGTAGTCTGCCGCCAGCTGCTCCGACAGCTCCTCCAGCTGGTCTGGGAGGGCCTGCGCCCCATCCACGCCAAAGGCGTCCTCCAGAGCCTGCCGCACCGTCGGATCGTACTCGGGCTGGAGCTGCCAGAGATAGGGGCGGCGGGCCTGTTCTCCGCCACCTGTGTCCGCGACATCAAACACGTAACGCAGCCGCGGCCGCCCGCCCCGGCTGTCCACCAGGGCAATGCCCTTGGCCCCCCGACGGACGTACCGGCCCATCCGCTGATTCCAGAAGTCATACTCGGCGCAGGCGGTGGCCTCCGGGCGCTGGGCATAGATCATCAGCTGCTCATGGTAGGGGTATTTATAGAGCCGGGCAGCGGTGGTGAGAAAGGCCGTCCACGCCCGGTAGCTGCCGGTGATCTGCCGGGCGGTCTGGTCTGCCAGCTGCGCATAAAATTGGGCTTTTACCGCCATGGTCATCTCCTCCTTCCATGTTCAAATGGTAGATGGGGCGGCACAGTGGCCGCCCCACGCTGACCCTCAGCCCTCAAAATCCGGGAACAGCGCCAGCCGCTCATACTCGGCATCGCTGGTGTCCCGCAGCTTCTCCAGAGCGCTGTCTGTCAGCTCCCGCAGCTCCCCCTCGTCCGGCTCCAGATACCCCTGCATCTCCTCCAGGTTGGCGATCAGACCTTCCCTGGTGCCGGGGTCATAGATGCTCATAAGCTCCTGTTCCTCATAGGTAAAGCCCTTCATCGTTCTATCTCACTCCTTTTTCTGTTGTGGTCACAGTTGGCGCACAGGGCGCGGATGAGGTACCTGGCCCAGTGCAGCTGGGCATCGGTCATGCGGAGAAGCTGGCTCATGGGTCAAACACCAGACGGAAGCTAACCCGCGTCTCATCATCCGAGAGCTCCACCACGGCATCGTAGGTTTTGCCTGCTTTCTCAGACCACAGGCCGGAGACGGGGGCTTTTCCATCCTTCAGCAGCGCGGCTACAATGGCTCTGGTGGGCTGTTTCTTTTTGTTCTGCCACCATTTGCTGTTTTTCCAAATAGCAAACCCGCAGGCCCGGTCCTCACAGAAAAAGCCCTGTCGGCGCTCCGTGACAGCCCTGCCGCACCTGGGGCACCGGCCCACCACCTGGTGCTCCGGGGGAAACAGCACATCCCCGCCCTCCACCGGGCGGGTGCGTCCAACCAGCTCCCGCAGCATGGTGGAGATCTCCGCCATAAAATCCTCCGGGGCCAATTTGCCCCGCTCCACCTCCTTCAGCCGGTACTCCCATTCGGCAGTGAGGGCCGGGGCTTGCAGGGACTCGGGCAGCACCGTGATGAGGGCGGTGCCGGTGGCGGTGGGCAGGAGGGAGACCACCTTCTTGGCCTTTTTCCGCTGGACAAAACCGGCGGACACCAGCTTCTCCAGGGTGGCGGCCCGGGTGGCCGGGGTGCCGATGCCGCGTCTTTCGGCATCTTCCGGCATATCCCCGGCCCCGGCGGTCTCCATGGCGGAGAGCAGGGTGTCCTCCGTGTAGTGCTTGGGCGGTGTGGTCTTGCCTGCCTTGACTTGGGCGGAGACCACCAAGAGGGACTGACTCTCAAACAAGTCCTCTGGCAGAGTCTGGCCCGTCTCCGACTGGACGTAGGCCCTCCAGCCAGGCTCCAGAACCAGCCTTCCCTTGGCGGCATAGGTCTGGCCACCGCATTGGACGGTGATACAGGTCTCCGCATAGCGATGCGGAGGAGAGACCGCCCGCAGCAGCCCCAGGGCGGCTAGACGCAGCACCTCCCGCTCCCCAATGGGCAGGGCCTCCAGGTCCACCTTGTTCGCGCTGGTCGTGGGGACGATGGCATGGTGATCGCTGACTTTGGCGCCGTTGCAGACCGGCCCGGCCAGCACCTCCTCCGGCGCACCCACGCCGCAGATTGTGGCGGCCACAGTGGCCAGCGCCGGGACTCCGGCCTCCACATCGTCCGTCAGATACCGGCTGTCCGTCCGGGGATAGGTGAGCAGCTTCTTTTCATAGAGACTTTGGGCGTAGTCCAAGGTCTGCTGGGCGGTGTAGTCCAGGATCCGGTTGGCCTCCCGCTGGAGGGTGGTCAGGTCATAGAGGGCGGGGGGCTGCTCCGTTTTCTCCCGCCGCTCCACCGACTGGACCACGGCGGCGTTGCCATGGCACCGGGCGGCGGCCTCCTGGGCCGCCTGCCTGCTGTCCAGCCGCTCCCCGGAGAGGGTGAGACCGCCGCAGTCCAGCTCCACCGTGTAGAAGGGTTTTGGCTGAAAGGCGGCAATCTCCGCCTCCCGCTGGACGATAAGGGCCAGGGTGGGCGACATCACCCGGCCAATGTTGAGGGTACGGCCGTAGAGCAGAGAGAACAGCCGGGTGGCGTTGATGCCCACCAGCCAGTCCGCCTTGACTCGGCAGAGGGCCGCCTGGTGGAGTCCGTCATAGTCCCGGCCTGGGCGGAGGTTGGCAAGGCCCTCCCGGATGGCGGCGTCCTCCATGCTGCTAATCCACAGCCGGGAGATGGGCTTGGCGCATCCGGCCAGGGCGTAGATGGTACGGAAGATCAGCTCCCCCTCCCGTCCGGCGTCGCAGGCGTTGACCACCTCGGACACGTCCTCCCGGCGCAAAAGGGTCCGTAGCACATCAAACTGGTCCCGCTTGTCCCTGGCGACAGCAAACCGCCAGCTCCCCGGCAGGATGGGCAGGTCCTCCAGCCGCCACTTGACGTAAGCCGGGTCGTAGGCGGCGGCATCCGCCAACTCCGCCAGATGCCCCAGGCACCAGCTCACCAGCCAGCCTCCTCCTTCCAAATAACCAACCCTCCGCTGATTTGCCCCCAGCACGGCGGCCAGGCTTTGGGCCACCGAGGGCTTCTCGGCAATCACCAACCGATACACAAGTTCACACTCCTTCTCAGAAATCGAAATTGAAAGTTGGGTACGGCATAAAATCCTTGTACATTCTGTATAATGATGATAGAATACTATCAGAAATGTGGAATGGAGGTTCTGCTATGATCATCAAGCCATCCACCGCGCTACGGAATGATTACGGCTCCATCTCAGAACTGGCCCATACAGAGGACGTGCCCATCTACATCACCAAGAACGGAGAAGGGGACTTGGTGATTATGAGCATTGACGCCTTTGAGCGCCGGGAGGAAGTGCTAAAGCTGCGGGCCAAGCTGGAGGCGGCGGAGCAAGCCAGGCTGTCCGGCCAGCCGGCCTATTCCATCGAGGAATCCCGGAAGCGGCTGGAGGCAATCTATGGACAAGAGCTGTAAATTGGAGATTCTACCATCCGCCCAGGCGGAACTGGAGGAAATCGCTCGGGTACACATGGCGCTCTCCGGCCCCCAGTCCGCCCGGCGGATTACGGATAAAATTTACGATGCCATGGAGCAGTTGACCCGCTTCCCACTGTCCGGGCCGCCTGTCCGGGACGAACAGCTCCGGGCTGCCGGGTATCGGTATATTCTCGCTGATTCGTACCTGGTGATTTATCGGCTCCTGGGAGATACCATATTTGTGTATCATATTCCCCATGGGGCATCGGACTACCCGAAGCTGTTCCGAACGTCATTTTTCTGAGTGATTTTCTTTTTTCGTTTACGTTTTTTATTCTCGTGTATCAGTGTGCAGTCTGTTCTGACGCCCATCTTTGACCGCTATGGCATTTCACGCGCAGTCCTGTTCGTCTCTGTTGCCAAAGGCACAGCGACGGCGAAAAGCGACCTGGACCTGCTGGTGGACAGCAAGCTGCGCGGCCTGAAAGTGGACGTGTTCAACCTCAGTCAGCTTGGTGAACTGTGCCGCGTGGCCGACGACGCTTTTACCAAAGCTCACCCGGAAATCCCTTGACGGGAGATGTATGGCCTGCACAATCGCATTGTCCACGATTACGAGGGTGTCAAGGTGTCAATCTGATGCTGGTATGGGAAATCGTCAGTGAGGACCTGCCGGACCGGCAAGACAAGCTGAAACAACTGCTGTAACAGAACGCCTGCCGGCCGGCAGGCGTTTTGGTTAT
>CALWOL010000159.1 GCA_944383135.1 uncultured Flavonifractor sp. | reverse complement strand
CCGAGACTGCCGCCAAGGCTGCCATGGAGCACGGCCTGAAGACCGTGGAGGTGTACGTGAAGGGTCCCGGCGCCGGCCGTGAGGCCGCCATCCGCGCCCTGCAGGCCGTGGGCCTGGAGGTCACCCTCATCAAGGACGTGACCCCCATCCCCCACAACGGCTGCCGTCCGCCGAAGCGCCGCCGCGTGTAAGAGAAGGAGGAAGAACAAATGGCTAAGAACATGCAGCCCATTGTGAAGCGCTGCCGCGCTCTGGGCATTTCTCCTGCCGCCATGGGCTATGCGGGAAAGAGCAAGCAGGAGTCCAACCGCAATCCCGGCGGCCAGATGAGAAAGAAGAAGAGTGAGTATGCCCTGCAGCTCACCGAGAAGCAGAAGGTCAAGTTTGTCTACGGCGTGATGGAGAAGCAGTTCCGGATGTACTATGAGAAGGCCGCCCGGATGCCCGGCAAGACCGGCGACAACCTGCTCATCCTGGTGGAGCGCCGTCTGGACAACGTGGTGTACCGCCTGGGCTTCGCCGCCACCCGGCGTGAGGCCCGCCAGCTGGTGAGCCACGGCCACTTTACCGTCAACGGCCAGCGGGTGGACATCCCCTCCTTCCTGGTGAAGGCGGGCGACGTCATTGAGGTCCGCGAGGCCAGCCGTTCCTCCGTCAAGTTCAAGAAGCTGACTGGCGAGGACGCTCCCACCGTGCTGCTGCCCCAGTGGCTGGAGCGGGAGAAGAACTCCCTGAAGGGCACCGTGACCAAGCTGCCCGTCCGCGAGGACGTGGATCTGCCCGTGGAGGAGCACCTGATCGTCGAGCTGTACTCCAAGTAAGTCTGATTGTACCCTCGATTATTGGTGAGCTGTATAAGGCTGCGGGCCGGCGCCCGCAGCCGCGAAAAGGAGGGTAACACATGGTAGAAATCGAGAAGCCCCGCATCGAATGTGTGGAGAACCCCGGCGACGGTTCTTACGGCAAATACGTGGTAGAGCCCCTGGAGCGCGGCTACGGCACCACTCTGGGCAACTCTCTGCGGCGCATCCTGCTCTCGTCCCTGCCCGGCACGGCGGTTACCTCCATCAAGATTGCCGGCGTGCAGCACGAGTTCTCCACCATCCCCGGCGTGAAGGAGGACGTGACGGAGATTGTCCTGAACGTCAAGAGTATCATTGCCAAGCTTCACTCCGAGGGCGTAAAGACGGTCTATATCGAGGCCAGCGGCGAGTGCGAGGTGACAGCCGGCGACATCAAGGCCGACGGCGAGGTTGAGGTACTCAACCCCGACCTGCACATCGCAACCCTGGGCCCCGACGCCAGCCTGAATATGGAGCTGACCCTGTCCCACGGTCGGGGCTATGTCCCCGCCGACCGGAACAAGCCGGCTCAGACCATCATCGGGCTCATTCCGGTGGACTCCATCTATACGCCGGTGCGGAAGGTCAACTACACGGTGGAGAACACCCGTGTGGGGGACCTGACCGACTTCGACAAGCTGACCCTGGAGGTGTGGACCAACGGTACCATTACCGCCCGGGACGCGGTCAGCCTGGGCGCCCGCATCCTCTGCGACCACTTCGTCCTCTTCACCGATCTGAGCGAGACCATGGGCTCCAAGTCCACGGTGGTGGAGAAGGCGGAGGCCCAGCGGGACAAGGTGCTGGAGCTGACCATTGAGGAGCTGGACCTCTCCGTCCGTTCCTTCAACTGCCTCAAGCGCGCCAACATCAACACGGTGGAGGACCTGATCTCCAAGACCGAGGACGAGATGATGAAGGTGCGCAATCTGGGCCGGAAGAGCCTGGAGGAGGTCATCAACAAGCTGGCCATGATGGGCCTGCACCTGGCCGACGAGGAAAACTGAGGCCAGGGGAAACGGGCGGTCCGGGGGCACGTAACGTCCCCTCCCGGGCCCGGCGGCCGGCAGGCGCCCGTTCCGGGGAGCCAGGCTCCCTCCGGACGAATCTGAATCGCCATAGGAGTTGGAAACCATGTCTCATTATCGTAAACTGGGCAAGCCCACTGACCAGCGCATTGCCATGCTGCGCGCCATGACCACCTACCTGCTGGAGAACGGCCAGATCAAGACCACCGTCTCCCGCGCCAAGGAAGTGGCTCCCATGGCCGAGAAGATGATTACCCTGGCCAAGAACCCCAGCCTGGCCAACTACCGCAAGGCCCTGTCCTACCTGACCAAGGAGGATGTGGCCAAGAAGCTGTTTGACGAGATTGGCCCCAAGTACGCCACCCGCAACGGCGGCTACACCCGCGTGGTGAAGATTGGCCCCCGCCGGGGCGACGCCGCTGAGATGGCCATTGTCCAGCTGGTGTAAGCAAAAAAAGGATGTGCCTCGGGCACATCCTTTTTTGTTTGCCAAATTCTGCCTGCCGGGGAAAGGGACGGCCCGCTTGACAGAGGGGGCCGCCCCATTTTATAATGCAAACATCGGACCGATGGAAGGGGGCGCGGCGGTGGAGCGGTTGAGACGCGTGCTGGAGGGCCGCCGGCTGCTGCTGGCGGCGTGCCTGTCTTACGGAATCCTGCTCCTGCTGGACGCGCCCTGCCTATTTGCCGCCTGCCTGGGCGTCCCCTGCCCCGGCTGCGGCATGCGGCGGGCCCTGGCGGCCGCCCTGTCCCTGAACCTTGGGGAAGCCTTCCGCCTGCACCCCATGTTCTGGTCTCTGCCGGTACTGGCCCTGTCCGTCTGGAAGAACGGCCGGCTTACCGGCAATGCGAACGTCAATCTCCTTCTGCACGGTGTCCTGGCCCTGGGCTTTGGGGCCCACTATGCCGCCGTGCTCCTGCAAGCCCTCTGACGGGCAGACTGAAAGAGAGAGGAAGAACTGCTATGTATTGCCCCCACTGCGGACAGCAACTGGATGACCACGCCTCCTTCTGCTCCAAATGCGGCGCCCCCCTGGGAGGGGGAAATCCCCAGTACATTCCCGGCCAGAAGTCCCGGCTGGCCGCCGGTCTGTTCGGTATTTTCCTGGGAGGCCTGGGGGTGCACAGCTTCTACCTGGGCTACGTGGGGAAGGGGATTGCCCAGATTGTGCTCTCCTTCTGCTTCGGCATCGGGGCCATCTGGGGCCTGATTGAGGGAATTCTGATTCTGGCCAGCGTCATCAATACCGACGCCCACGGCGTGCCCCTGCGGGACTGGTGAGACCGGCGCGGGGCGGACATTCTCTCCTTGCATTTTCCCCGGGGCTGTGGTATACTACACACCAATACTGGATAAAGGAGACGGTGAGCCCTCGTGGACGAACCTCCGCCTAGTCACAAGTACACAGAGAAAAGCAGGCAGGACAGCCTTATCCCGGTGGGATAGGGGTGTCCTTTTGCGCGTTCCTATCAAAAACAACAGTTGGAGTTGATTGTAAATTTATGTTGGATAGTGCCAGTATCGCCATGATTGTGGGCCTTGTCATCTGCATCGTCATGTCAGGCTATTTTTCCGCCACCGAGACCGCCTTTACCTCCCTCAACCGGGTCCGGCTGAAGAGCTGGGCGGAGAACGGGGACCAGCGGGCGGCCCGTACCCTGGTTTTGGCGGAGGATTTTGACAAGCTGCTCTCCACCCTGCTCATCGGCAACAACATCGTCAACAACGTGGCCACCACCATCGGCGCGGTGCTGTTTATCCGCTTGATTGACGATGTGCGGGGACCCACGGTGTCCGCCGCCGTGCTGACGGCGGTGATCCTGATTTTCGGCGAGGTCTCCCCCAAGAGCCTGGCCAAGGAGTCCCCGGAGCGGTTTGCCATGTTTGCCACCCCGCTGCTGTCGGTGTTCCGGGCCATCCTCACCCCCCTGAATTTCCTCTTCAGCCAGTGGAAGAAGCTGCTGTCCAAGGCCTTCCATAAATCGGACGACAGCGGCATCACCGAGGAGGAGCTGGTGACCATGGTGGACCAGGCGGAGAGCGAGGGCGGCCTGGACCAGCATGAGAGCAAGCTCATCCGCTCCGCCATCGAGTTCAACGACCTGGAGGTGGATGAGATCCTCACCCCCCGGGTGGACATTGTGGCGGTGGAGGACACCGACACCATGGACGACATCGCCCAGGCCTTTGCCGAGAGCGGCTATTCCCGCCTGCCGGTGTACCACGAGGACATTGACGACATTGTGGGCGTCATCCACGAAAAGGACTTCCACGCCGCCCGCTACCGGGGGATGGAGGACATCAAGGCCATTATGGGCCCCATGCTCTACACCACCGGCAACACCAAGATTTCCGAGCTGCTGCGCATCCTCCAGCGGGAGAAGGCCCATATGGTGGTGGTGGTGGACGAGTACGGAGGCACCGAGGGCCTGGTCACCCTGGAGGACATCGTGGAAGAGTTGGTGGGGGAGATCTGGGACGAGCACGATGAGGTCATTGAGGAATTCAAAAAGCAGGAGGACGGCAGCTACCTCATCTCCTGCTCCGCCGACCTCACCGATCTGTTCGACCTGTTCTCCATCAAGGGAGAGTGCGACGCCAACACCATCTCCGGCTGGGTGATGGAGCAGATCGGCCGCATCCCGGAGGAGGGGGACCAGTTTACCTCCGACGGCCTGGACGTAACCGTGACCCGGGTGGATCACCGCCGGGTGCTGGAAATCCGAGTGGTGGTCCGTCCCGAGGAGGAGGACGCCCCCAAGGACAAGGAAAAAGGGAAGGAGACCTGAGCCATGGCAACCACATTGGAGGATTTGAAAAACCGCCGCAGCTGCCGCAGCTATCAGCCCCGGCAGATTGCGGAGGAGGAGCTGCAGCAGGTGCTGGAGGCGGGGATGTACGCCCCCACCGGCCGGGGCGCCCAGGCGCCCGTCATCGTGGTGGTGCAGGACCGGGAGACCATAGACGCCCTGCGCAGGCAGAACGCCACCATTCTGGGCAATCCGGAGGCGGACCCCTTCTACGGCGCCCCCACCGTGCTTATCGTGCTGGCGGACAGGAGCCGCCCCACCTACCTGTACGACGGCAGCTGCGTGATGGATAACCTGCTCAACGCCGCTCAGGCGGTGGGTCTGGGGGCCTGCTGGATTCACCGGGCCAAGGAGGAGTTTGACTCCCCCGAGGGCAAGGCCCTGCTGGAGCGGTGGGGCATCCAGGGGGACTATGAGGGCATCGGCCACTGTGTGCTGGGCTACCGGGCGGACGCCGTGCCCGCCCCCGCCCCCCGAAAGGAAAATTATGTGTATTACGTCCGCTGATTGGGGAAAAATCCGGGGAAATTTCCGTATGAGACTTTACAATCGGGGAAAAATGTGATAGTCTATCATAGCCTGTGTGAAGCAGGCGCTACCCCGGACTTCGTCTCCCGGCTTACACCGGCCGGTCACGCAGCCCGCGGGCATATTACAAGAAAGGTGGAAACCCAACCATGATTCGTAAGGACGAAAAGACCGCCGTTATTGAGGCCAACCGTACCCACCCCACGGACACCGGCTCTCCCGAGGTGCAGATTGCCATTCTCACCGCCCGCATCCAGGAGCTGACCGAGCACCTGAAGGTGCACAAGCACGACAACCACAGCCGCCGGGGCCTGCTGAAGATGGTCGGTAAGCGCCGCAAGATGCTGGACTACCTGATGGACAAGGATATCGAGCGGTATCGTGCCATCATTGCCAAGCTGGGCATTCGTAAGTAATTTGTATGTGATAGGGGTGGCGCGGAACACCGTGCCACCCCTTCTTCCCTTCCGTCAGAGCGCGCTTTTTAGCAGTTGAACCTGAGCCTGGAGGACCGGACATGGGTTCAAGTGCTAAAAAGAGCCCGGCTCTGATGTGTGGGAAACACCAAGGAAAAGGAGGCAGCACTCACATGTCAACCATCATCAAGCACAAGGAATTCACCAACCGCAAGGTGTACAAGACGGAGGTGGCCGGCCGTCCCCTGACCATCGACGTGGGCAAGGTGGCGGAGCTGGCCACCGCGTCCGCCATGGTGACCTACGGCGAGACCACCGTGCTGGTGGCCGTCACCGTGTCCCCCCGTCCCCGGGACGGGGTGGACTTCTTCCCCCTCTCCGTGGACTTTGAGGAGAAGCTGTACGCCGTGGGCCGGATTCCCGGCTCCTTCATGCGCCGGGAGGGCCAGCCCTCTCTGCCCGCCGTGCTGGCCAGCCGGGTCATTGACCGCTCCATCCGGCCCCTGTTCCCCTACGACTTCCGCAACGACGTGGTGGTGACCGCCACCGTGATGAGCGTGGACCGGGACTGCTCTCCCGAGGTCACCGCCATGATCGGCGTGTCCGCCTGCCTGGCCTACTCCTGCATTCCCTGGGCCGGCCCCATCGGCTGCCTGGAGGTGGGCTATGTGGACGGCCAGATTGTGATGAACCCCACCAACGAGCAGAAGCACAACTCCCAGCTGGATCTGACCGTGGCCGCCACCGACAAGAAGGTCATTATGATTGAGGCCGGCGCCAAGGAACTGCCCGACGACATCATGTACGACGCCATTGTGAAGGCCCACGAGGAGATTAAGAGCCAGGTGGCCTTCATCAACCAGATTGTGGCGGAGATTGGCCGGGAGAAGATGAGCTACGACCACGCCGACTTTGACCAGGAGCTGTTTGACAAGATTGTGGCCGCCACCATGGACGAGGCCAAGGCCGCCATGGATACCGACGACAAGAATGTGCGGGAGGAGCGGTGGAACGCCCTCATCGAGCACTGGCATGAGCTCTTCCTGGAGGACTATCCCGAGATGGACAAGTACCTGGAGGAGATTACCTACAAGTTCCAGAAGAAGATTGTCAAGGCCTGGCTGCTGGAGGGCCACCGGGTGG
>CALWOL010000158.1 GCA_944383135.1 uncultured Flavonifractor sp. | reverse complement strand
AGCTTTTCGGCCCCCAGCCCTTGATTCCGTTCTCTTTCAAGCTCGTTCCCGCCTTCCGGCGCGAACTCATTTAGTTTACCATGCGCACTCACGTTTGTCAAGCACTTTTTTCAGTTTCTTTTCGCTGGTCCGTCCGGCTTCCGCCCGGTCTCCAGCCTGAACTTCCGCTGATTTTGTGCCCTCTCGTAAGGCGCTCAGATAGAATACCATCCAAACCCCTGTTTGTCAACACCTTTTTCGCGATTTTTCCAAGTTTTTTCGCGGGTGGATTCCCCGGTTGCGGCAGGAGGGAAAATATGTTACTCTAAGAGCGGAGTTCTTTGGAAAAAGGAGGGGCGTTATGCCTATTAAAATACCGGATTCTTTACCGGCCACCGCCGTTTTGGAGAGTGAGAACATCTTTGTAATGACCGAGTACCGGGCCATGCACCAGGACATCCGGCCCCTGAATGTGCTCATTCTCAATCTGATGCCCACCAAAATTGTCACGGAGACCCAGATTCTCCGCAAGCTGTCCAACACTCCCGTACAGATTGAGGTGGAGCTGCTGCGGACGGCCAGCTACCAGTCTCAGCACACTGACGAGGACCATCTGGCCTCCTTCTATACCACCTTTGACCAAATCAAGGGACGGAATTTCGACGGCATGATTATCACCGGCGCGCCGGTGGAGAATCTGGAATTCGACCAGGTGGAGTACTGGCCGGAGCTGTGCGAGATCATGGCCTGGAGCCGCACCCACGTCCACTCCACCTTACATATCTGCTGGGGCGCCCAGGCGGGGCTGTACTTCCACCACGGGATTGAGAAGCGCTCCCTGCCCAAAAAGCTCTTTGGGGTATATGAGCACCGGGTGCTCAAGCCCAGCTCTCCCCTCTTCCGAGGCTTTGACGATGTGTTTTACGCCCCCCACTCCCGATATACCGAGGTGTGGGAGGAGGATATCCGCCGGGCGCCCGGTCTGGAGCTGGTAGCGGTCTCCGCCGACGCGGGGGTATACGCCGTCAAGACCGAGGACAGCCGCCAGTTTTTCGTGATGGGCCACCCGGAATATGACCCGGACACTCTCTCCCGGGAATACTGGCGGGATATCAACAAGGGGCTGGAGATTGCCGTGCCCGCCAACTACTTCCCCGGAGATGACCCCACAAAGGTGCCGGTAGTCCGCTGGCGCAGCGCCGGACAGCTGCTCTACACCAACTGGCTCAATTACTACGTGTATCAGACCACGCCCTACGATTTGACGGAGCTGCAATAAAACCTGTTACGCCGTCAGAAGCAGGGAGAACAGCACGGTCAGAATCCCGCACACTCCAATGGCCAGGCCGCTCATGGCGCCCTCCGTCTCCCCCAGCTCCAGGGCCTTGGAGGTCCCCACCGCGTGGGAGCAGGCGCCGATGGCCAGACCGGCGGCCACCGGGTCCTTGATCCGGAATACCTTGATTAAAATAGGGGCAAAGATACTGCCCAGGATACCGGTAAAAATGACCGCTACCACGGTAATGGCCTGAATACCCCCCAGGCTCTGGGATACCTCGATGGCAATGGGGGTGGTCACCGATTTGGGCAGCAGGGAGGCGGTAACCGCCTCATCCAGGCGGAACAGGCGGCACAGGGCGTAGATGCTGCCCATGGAGGTGAGGGAACCGGCGGTGCAGCCCGCCAAAATGGGCAGCCAGTTCTCCTTCAGCAGTTGGATGCGGGTATAGATGGACACCGCCAGGCAGGCGGTGGCAGGGGCCAGGAACATGTTGATGACCGCGCCCCCCTGATTGTAATCGTCATAGGGAATGCGGCACACCAGCAGCACGGCGGACACCAGCACGATGGCAATGAGCAGGGGGTTGCACAGCTCCAGGCCGGTGCGTTTCCGGATTTCCACTCCCACCAGGAAGGCCAGAATACTCAGGGCAATGCCAAAAAAGGGGGAGGCAAACAGCTCAGACATCACTTTTCCCTCCTCTCCAGCAGAATACGGGTAAGCCGCACCGCCCAGGCCGTAACGGCAAAGGTAAGCACCGTGCTCACCACGCACACCACCAGGAAGGGCAGCAGGCTGCTGGCCAGCACATCAAAGTAATTGATGATGCTCACTCCGGCCGGGATAAAGAAAAAGGCCATATTGGACAGGAGAAAGTCGGATTTCTCCCGGATATGGTCCACCCGCAGCACCCGAAAGAGGAGCAGCAGGAGCAGCAGCACCATGCCGATGACGCTGGCGGGAAAGGCGATGGGGAGCAGGGCTTCCACAATCTGGCTGAGCCAGCAGATGGAAAACAGGATGGCAATCTGGATGATGATTTTCACTGGGTTTCGCCTCCGCACATCAAGTTCAGCTTCCGATTCTAAAGCTATTCCCGGTGTTTGTCAAACCAAGATTCCAGGCTGCTTTTTCACCGAAGTGGTACAAATTGCGCAATGAACACATCCACCAGCGAAGCTGGTGGTTGTCACTATGCGGGCATAGCCCTTTGTTCCTCGCGGACGCGTGCAACGCGTAATACGGTCTGCCAGCTGCGTGAGGACTGTTACTTGCCGCCCG
>CALWOL010000157.1 GCA_944383135.1 uncultured Flavonifractor sp. | reverse complement strand
GCCGCCGAGTCGGTGAGGACGGTGAAGACCACGTCCCGGCCGGTGAACTCGTAATACTTGGCCATCTTGACGCAGCACAGGACGTTGGCGATGCCGCTGATGCCCAGCCAGGAGAGGGTCCGGAGGGTGTCCTCCCCCACCCCGGCGCTCCGCAGGTAGGAAAGCCCCGCCGGGTCGTTGAACAGCCGCAGCAGCCGCTGGGAGTCCTCGTCGTCGATGTCGATGACCATGTCGGTGTTCTTCACATTGTGAATCCAGGGGATGTGCTTGTCGCCGATGCCCTCAATCCGGTGGTCCCCAAAGCCGTTCTCCAGAATGGTGGGGCACTGGAGAGCCTCGCCCACCGCCAGCTTCATCCGGGGATAGACCTCCTTCAGGTAGTCCCCGCAGCCGATGGTGCCGGCGGAGCCGGAGGTGAAGCAGGCCCCCGCCAGCCTGTCGCCGGGGCGGCGGATGGCCTCAAAGGTCTCGGCAATGGCGCTGCCGGTGACCTGCTAGTGCCACAGGTGGTTGCCCATCTCCTCAAACTGGTTGAAGATCATGCAGTCCGGCTCCTGCCGCAGCTCCCAGGTCTTGTCAAAGATCTCCTTCACGTTGGACTCACAGCCGGGGGTGGCGATGACCTCCCCGGCAATCTGGCTGAGCCACTCAAACCGCTCCCGGCTCATGCCGGCGGGGAGAATGGCCACCGACTTGACCCCCAGCAGCTTGGAGTTGAAGGCGCCGCCCCGGCAGTAGTTGCCGGTGGAGGGCCACACCGCCCGGTGGTAGGTGGCGTCAAACTGGCCGGTGACCAGCCGGGGGAGCAGGCAGCCGATGGAGGCGCCCACCTTGTGACAGCCGGTGGGGAACCACTTGCCCACCAGGGCCACGATGCGGGCCTTCACGCCGGTGAGGGCGGAGGGCAGCTCGATGTAGTTGGGAATCGCCTGGTACAGCCCGCCGGACTGGACGGGCTGGTTCTTCCAGGTGATGCGGAAGAGGTTGGCCGAGTCCACATCCCACAGACCCACCCCCTTCAGCCGCTGCTGGATGACCTCCGGCACGGTCTCCGGATGCTTCATGTTCTCAAAGGTGGGGAGGATGACCTTGTTTTCCCGGGCCTTCTGAATATTGCGGGCCAGAGCCTCCCGGTTTATGCGCAAATCAATCATGGAAACGCCCTCCTTCACACGGCAGAATGCTTACCTCCATGATAACACAAGACGGGCGGAAATCAAGCAAAACCGCTCTTTCCTTTTGCCTCCGGGTAGGGTATACTGGAGGCAGATAAAGGAGGTGCGTTTTATGGAAGTCGGGAGAAGCATCCCCCGTGTGGATGCCGCCGATAAAGTCACCGGCCGCGCCAAATACACCGACGATCTCTGTCCCCGGCCCGTGCTGGAGGCCAAGATTCTCCACAGCACCATCGCCAACGGCTGGGTCAAGTCCATGGATATCTCCGCCGCCCAGGCCCTGCCCGGGGTGGTGAAGGTGCTGACCTGCTTTGACGTGCCGGACATCCAGTATCCCACCCCCGGCCACCCCTGGAGCGTGGAAAAGGGCCACCAGGACGTGGCGGACCGGAAGCTGCTCAGCCGGCGGGTGCGGATCTACGGGGAGGACATTGCCGCCGTGGTGGCGGAGGACGAGATTACCGCCCTGCACGCCCTGGAGCTCATCCGGGTGGAGTACGAGGAATACCCCGTGCTGCTGGAGCCGGGGCAGGCCATGGCCCCCGGCGCCGGGGCCATCCATGAGGAACATCCGGACAACATTCTGGCCAAAATGGATTTGCGTACCCCCATCACCGATCCCCGGTACGAGACGGTGGAGCAGGTGCTGGACGACCCGCAGCTGTATCAGTTCCGGGGCCATTATGAGACCCAGCAGGTCCAGCACTGCCACATTGAAAACCCCGTCTCCTTCGCCTGGATGGAGGCCGGGCGCATCCACGTGGTTACCTCCACCCAGATTCCCCACATCGTCCGCCGGGTCATCGGGCAGGCCCTGGGCATCGGCTGGGGCCGGATTCAGGTCATCAAGCCCTACATCGGCGGCGGCTTCGGCAACAAGCAGGAGGTGCTCTATGAGCCTCTGAACGCCTGGCTCACCACCCAGGTGGGGGGGCGCTGCGTCCGGCTGGACGTGAGCCGGGAGGAGACCTTCCAGAACACCCGATCCCGCCACCCCATCTCCTTCGACGTGGCGGCGGCGGTGGACCGGGAGGGGAACCTGATGGCCCGCTCCTGCACCGCCATCTCCAACCAGGGGGGCTACGCCTCCCACGGCAACGCCATTGTGGCCAACGCCATTACCGGCTTCCGGCAGCTCTATCCGGACCGGGTGGGCCACCACTCCACCGCCTGCACGGTGTACACCAACCGCCCCGCCCCCGGCGCCATGCGGGGCTACGGCATCCCCCAGTGCAACTTCGCCGCCGAGTGCATGATGGAGGACATCGCCCAAAAATTCGGCTTTGACCCCATTGAGCTGCGGCTGAAGAACATCATGCCCCTGGGATATGTGGACCCCTTCAACGGCATCACCTGCCACTCCACCGGCCTGCGGGAGTGCATCCTGAAGGGGGCGGAGGCCATGGGCTGGGACGAGCTGCGGGCGCAGTACCGGAACCAGACCGGACCGGTGCGCCGGGGGGTGGGCATGGCCTGCTTCTCCTACAAGACCGGCGTGTATCCCATCTCCCTGGAGACCGCCTCCGCCCGGATGGTGCTCAACCAGGACGGCACGGTGCAGCTCCAGCTGGGTGCCACCGAAATCGGCCAGGGGGGCGACACCGTCTTTTCCCAGATGGCGGCGGAGGCCATCGGCATCCCCACCGAGGATGTGCATATCGTCTCCTTCCAGGACACCGACACCGCCCCCTTTGACACCGGGGCCTACGCCTCCCGCCAGACCTACGTCACCGGCAAGGCCATCAAGAAGGTGGGCCTGGAGTTCCGGCAGAAGCTGCTCTCCTACGCCGCCGAGCTCTTCCCCCAGGCCGGGGAGCTGACCATTGACGGCCGGGCAATTGCGGATGAGACGGGGGAGCGGCTGATCTCCCTGGAGGACCTGGCCACCACCGCCTTCTACTCCCTGGAGCACTCCGTCCACATCACCGCCGAGGGCACCAACCACTGCAAGGAGAACACCTTCGCCTTCGGCTGCTGCTTTGCCCAGGTGGAGGTGGACATCCCCGTGGGCAAGGTGAAGGTGCTGCGGCTCATCAACGTCCACGACTCGGGCAGGCTCATCAACCCCTCCCTGGCGGCGGCCCAGGTCCACGGCGGCATGTCCATGGGCATGGGCTACGCCCTCAGCGAGGAGATGAAGCTTGACCCCAAGACCGGCAGGCTGCTCAACGGCAATCTGCTGGACTATAAGATGCCCACCTCCATGGACCACCCGGACCTCACCGCCCTGTTTGTGGAGACCGACGACCCCTCCGGCCCCTTCGGCAACAAGGCTCTGGGGGAGCCCCCGGCCATCCCGGTGGCCCCCGCCATCCGCAACGCGGTGCTCAACGCCACCGGCGTGGCGGTAAACACCCTGCCCCTGTCTCCCCAGAAGCTGGTGGAGGAATTTACGAAAGGAGGGCTGATTGGCCATGTATGATATCTCCTCCCTTTATCAGGCCACGTCGGTGGCCGACGCCATCCGGGCCCTCCAGGCGGACCCCAAGGCCATCCTTATCGCCGGGGGCACCGACGTGCTCATCAAAATCCGGGAGGGAAGGCTGCCGGGCTGCTCCCTGGTGTCCATCCATGAGCTGGGGGAGGAGCTGAGGGGCATTGCCCTGGCCCCAAACGGCGACGTGGAGATCGGGCCCCTGTCCACCTTCCGGGACGTGACCTTCAGCCCCATCATCCGTCAGCACATTCCCGTGCTGGGGGAGGCCACCGACATGGCCGGCGGGCCCCAGCTCCGGGCGGTGGGCACCATCGGCGGCAACGTGTGCAACGGCGTCACCTCCGCCGACTCCGCCTCCACCCTGATGGCCCTGGACGCGGTGCTGGTGGTCCGGGGCCCGGCGGGGGAGCGGCGGGTGCCCATCTCCCAGTGGTACAAGGGGGTGCACCAGGTGAACCTGGCCCATGACGAGCTGCTGGTAAAGCTCCTCATTCCCCGGGAAAACTACGACGGGTTTACCGGCCACTACATCAAGTACGCCCAGCGCTCCGCCATGGACATCGCCACCCTGGGGGTGAGCTGCCTGGTGAAGCTGAGCGAGGACAAGCGGCTGGTCCGGCAGGTGAAGCTGGCCTTCGGCGTGGCCAATCCGGTGCCCATGCGCTCCCCCGCCGCCGAGGCGGCGGTGGCCGGCCTGCCCCTTGAGGAGGCCATTGCGCAAATTGGAAAGGCCGCCCTCCAGGACGTGAACCCCCGCACCAGCTGGCGGGCGTCCCGGGAGTTCCGCCTCCAGCTGGTGGAGGAGCTGTCCGGCCGGGCCCTGCGGGAAGCCGCCCGGAAAGGAGGCGCTGCCGTATGATGGAAATTCTGCGCTGTACCGTGAACAACAAGCCGGTGGAGGTGGGCATTGACCCCCGGGAATCCCTGGCGGACACCCTGCGGCAGCGGCTGGGCCTCACCAGCGTGAAAAAGGGCTGCGAGGTGGGGGAGTGCGGGGCCTGCACCGTCCTGGTGGACGGGGTGGCCATCGACTCCTGCATCTACCTGTCCGTCTGGGCCCAGGGCAAGACCATCCTCACCGTGGAGGGGCTCCGGGACGAAAACGGGGAGCTCACCCCCCTCCAGAAGGCCTTCGTGGAGGAGGCCGCCGTCCAGTGCGGCTTCTGCACCCCCGGCATCATCATGTCGGCGGTGGAGATTGTGGGCTCCGGCAAGCTGTATACCCGGGAGGAGCTGCGCAAGCTCATCTCCGGCCACCTGTGCCGCTGCACCGGCTATGAGAACATCCTCAACGCCGTGGAGCGGGCGGTGCAGGAGGCCCACAAATTTGTGGGCAAAGAGGAGTAAAACGGCAAAAAAAGACCTGCGGCGCAATGCCGCAGGTCTTTTTTTGTCAGATTAGCACATGGGCTTCAGGTTGGGGGAGACAATCAGGGTGGCCTCGGTAGCGGCCTGCACCTGCTCCACGGTGAACTCGGGGTTGATTTCCACCAGCTCCAGGCCCTTGTCGGTGACGTTGATCACGCACATCTCGGTGATGATCTTGGTGATGCAGTGGACGGCGGTGTAGGGCAGCCGGCACTTTTTCAGGATCTTGGGATTGCCCTTGGCGGTGTGCTCCATGGCCACGATGACTTCCTTGGCGCCCACCAGCAGGTCCATGGCGCCGCCCATGCCGGGCATCTTCTTGCCGGGGATGATCCAGTTGGACA
>CALWOL010000156.1 GCA_944383135.1 uncultured Flavonifractor sp. | reverse complement strand
AGGTAGTTTCATTATAGGAGAAGGCTCCATAACTGGACGGAAATTATGTCCTCAGCTGGCCCGAGTCCATGGCCCGGACTGGCCCGGAATTAAGGCCCCGCTGGCCCGTTGCGGTGACAATCTGCACTGGCGGTGCTCCGGGCCAGAGTGAACGCCCAGCTCCGGCGGGGCGCTCCCACGGTTTCTCAAACGATATCCATGGGTCCCTTCACTTTCGATTTTGACCGGATGGACTTCCGCCGAGATGGGGTGGCGGTGGAACTGAGCAAGACGGAACAGAAACTCCTGCGGGTGCTGGTGGAGAATCGAGGCCACGCCGTGTCCCGTGCCACCCTGGTGGACCGGGTGTGGACGGACGGCGCGGAATTTGTGGAAGAAAACGCCCTGTCCGTCACGGTCAAGCGGCTGCGGAGCAAGCTGGAGGCCGACCCCGGAAAGCCTGAATACCTGAAAACGGTGTACGGCATCGGCTACATTTGGGCGGTGAAGCCATGACGGGATATGTGATTGCAGGTGCAGCGGTACTGCTGGCCCTGGCTGTGGTCGTCTATGACCGTTGGCGCACCGCCCGCACCATGAGGCGGCTGGACGACATGCTCACCGCGGCCATAGACGGCAGCTTTTCCGAAAAAACCTTTGACGAGAGCCGCCTCTCCGCTCTGGAGAGCCGATTGGTCCGGTACCTGGCGGCCAGCGCCCTGTCGGAGCGGAACATACGGGAGCAGAAGGATCAGATCAGCGCCCTGATCTCCGACATCTCCCACCAGACCAAGACCCCGGTGGCCAACCTTCAGCTCTACGCCCAGCTGCTCTCCGAGCAGCCCCTCACGCCCCAGGGGAAGGACTGCGCCGCCGCCATCTCCGCTCAGGCGGACAAGCTCCAGACCCTCATCGAGGCTCTGGTCAAGACCTCCCGGCTGGAGACGGGAATTCTGGCCCTCCACCCCCAGCCCGGTGAGATCGCCCCGGTGGTGGAGTGCTCTACCGCCCAGTATGCGCCCAAAGCGGCGGAAAAAGGCATCATGCTGACTGTCCGGCAGACCGAAGGCTCCGCTGTCTTGGATCCCAAATGGACGGAGGAGGCGGTGTGCAATCTCCTGGACAACGCCATAAAGTACACGCCCTCCGGCGGAACGGTAACCGTGGAGGTCAAAAACTACGAGCTGTTCTCCGCTATCCGGGTGAGTGATACCGGACCGGGTATCCCCGAGGGGGAGCAGGCCAAGATTTTCGGGCGCTTTTATCGTGCCCCCGGTGCTTATCAGGCCGAGGGCGTGGGTATCGGCCTTTACCTCACCCGACAGATCGCCGAAAAGCAGGGCGGCTATGTGAAGGTGGAAAGTGCCGCTGAGAAAGGGAGTACATTTTCTCTGTTTCTTCCGCGGCCCTAATGGCTTTCTTTCAAAACTGTCACATTCTCGAAAGTACCAGGACAGATTTCCATGCTAAAGTCTGTATTGTCAAAAGACGGTACAGACTTTTTCTTTGGAGGAACATCGTATGACGATTTTAGAGACCCGCGATCTGAAAAAATACTACGGCGCCGGGGACACCCAGGTGAAGGCTCTGGACGGCGTGGATCTGAGCATCCAGCAGGGCGAGTTTGTGGCCATTGTGGGCACCTCCGGCTCCGGCAAGTCCACCCTGCTTCACATGCTGGGCGGGTTGGACCGGCCCACCTCCGGCACCGTCACCGTTGACGGCAGGGACATCTTTGGCCTGAAGGACGAGGCCCTCACCATCTTCCGCCGCCGGAAGATAGGTTTCGTATTCCAGTCCTATAATCTGGTACCGGTGCTCAGCGTGTGGGAGAATATCGTCCTGCCCATTCAGTTGGATGGGGGCAAGGTGGATGAGGCCTATGTTCAGGAGGTCATCGCCACCCTGGGGCTGGAAAAGAAACTCGCCAATCTCCCCAACCAGCTCTCCGGCGGCCAGCAGCAGCGGGTGGCCATCGCCCGGGCCCTGGCCACCAAGCCCGCCATTCTTCTGGCCGATGAACCCACCGGCAACCTGGATAGCCGTACCAGCCAGGATGTGCTGGGCCTTATGAAGGTGACCGGGCAGAAGTTTGCCCAGACCATGGTGATGATCACCCATAACGAGGAGATCGCCCAGATGGCCGACCGCATCGTCCGCATCGAGGACGGGCGTATCGTGACGCGGTAAGGAGGCGAAGAACATGAATGTCTCCAACCGGGGCTGCATCCGCCGCCTGAGCCTGAAAAGCCTCCTTGCCAATCGGACACGGAATCTCGTGGCGGTGCTGGCCATCGCCCTGACGGCGGTGCTGTTTACCTCCCTCTTCACCATCGCCCTCTCCATCAACGAGGGAATCCAGCAGAACAACTTCCGCCAGGCTGGAGGCTGGTCCCACGGCTCCTTCAAATACCTCACTGAGGGGCAGTTCGAGGAATTGAAGGACGATCCTCTCATTGACCAGTGGGGCCTGCGCCGATTTTTAGGTATGCCCACAGAGGTGCCCTTCAACAAATCCCATGTGGAGATCGGCTATTCTGACGCCAATGAGGCCCACTGGAGCTACTGCGACCCAGTGGAGGGGCGTCTGCCCCAGGAGGGGACCAACGAGGCTGCCACCGACACCCATGTGCTGGCGTTGCTGGGTGTGAAACCGGAACTCGGCGCGGAGTTCACCGTTACCTTTGAGGTGGACGGCCATACCACCACCCAGAGCTTTACTCTGTGCGGCTGGTGGGAGTACGATGAGGCCGTCGTGGCCAACCATATTCTGATCCCCGAGAGCCGGGTGGACGCCATCCTGGCCGAGGTGGGGGTGACCCCGCCGGGCAGCGACGGCATGACCGGCAGCTGGAATCTGGATGTGATGCTCAAAAACGGCGCCCGCTCCATTGCCTCTGATCTGGAGGAGATCCTGGCTGACCACGGCTATCAGTCGGAAACTCCTGGAGAAACCTATATTTCCACCGGCGTCAACTGGGGCTACACCGGGGCGCAGCTATCCGATAAGCTGGACCTCACTGTGGCGGCTATCATCGTGGGGGTGCTACTCCTCATCCTCCTCACCGGGTATCTCATTATCTACAATGTGTTCCAGATCTCTGTAGCTGGGGACATCCGCTTCTACGGCCTTTTGAAAACCATCGGCACCACGCCCCGGCAACTCCGGCGAATCATCCGTACCCAGGCGCTACTGCTCTCCTTCATCGGCATCCCCACGGGCTGGCTGCTGGGCTGGCTGCTGGGCAGCGTGCTCACCCCGGTCATTGTTGCCCGACTGGACGGAGTAACCAGTGTGATCTCAGTCAGTCCACTTCTCTTTGCAGGCGCGGCCCTCTTTGCCCTGGCAACGGTACTCCTCTCCTGCCGCCGCCCCGGCCGTCTGGCCGGTAAGGTCTCCCCGGTGGAGGCGGTGCGCTACACCGAGGGCAAGGCCCTGAAACAGAAGTCCAGGCGAAAGGGCAAAGGGGTCTCCCTTTTCTCCATGGCCTGGGCCAACCTGGGCCGCAACCGGGGCAAGACCTTTGTCACGGTGCTGTCCCTGACCCTGGCCGTGGTGCTGCTGACCCTGACCGTCACCTTCGCCGGCGGTTTTGACATGGACAAATATGTGTCCAGTTTTACCGCCAGCGACTTCATCCTGGCCGATGCGGGACAGTTCCAGACCGGCGGGGACAGTTTCAACGACGAGATGAGGGTGCCAGATGAGGTCATCGCCGCCGTGGATGCCCAGGGGGGCATCACTGACAGCGGCCGGGTCTACGGCAAGACCGCTCCCGCCCTGGAATTCGTCACCGAGGAATACTACCGCGCCATATGGGGGCGCTGGAACACCCAGGAGCAGCTGGACAGCATGGTGGCCTTCATGGACCGCACTGCGGACGGCCTGCTGGCGGACTGGGTGCAGCTCTACGGCATGGAGCCCTTCGCCCTGGAGCATCTGACCGTGCTGGAGGGGGACCTCTCCAAGCTGAACGACCCGGATGGAAACTACATTGCCGCCGTGTACAGCGACGATGACTACGGCAGGGCGGAGATGGACAGCCACTGGGCCCGGCTGGGGGACACGGTGACCATCCGCTACGTGGAGAAGTTTGAATATTATAATCCCGCCACCGGTGAGGTCTATGGCGCTCAGGAAAATATACCGGAGGGCGCGGTCTTTGCTGAGCGGGCGGTACAATACCGGGATGTGGACTACATTGTGGCCGCCCTGGTGACGGTGCCCTCCGCCCTCAGCTATCGCTACTACGGCCAGGACGAGTTCGTTCTGGGAGCGGAGACATTTATGCGGGACACAGGCACCGACTCCGTCATGTACTACGCCTTCGACACCACGGAGGAGGCTAACGCCGCCATGGAGGTCTTTCTCAAGGACTACACGGAGAACGAGAGCCCCCAGTTTGACTACGAGAGCAAGGCCACCTATGCCGGGGAGTTTGAGAGCACCCGGGGCATGTTCCTCCTGCTTGGGGGCGCTCTCAGTTTTATCGTGGGACTGGTAGGTGTGTTGAATTTCTTCAACGCCATCCTCACCAGTATTACCGCCCGCCGCCGGGAGCTGGCGGTGCTCCAGTCCATCGGCATGACGGGGCGGCAGCTGCGGACCATGCTGGCCCTGGAGGGGCTGTTCTACACTTTGGGTGCGGCGCTACTGGCTTTCATTCTGGTCGTTGTCACGGCCCCCTTTGTGGGCCCCGGCCTTAGTGGGTTCATTTGGTTCTTCACCTACCGCTTCACCATCTGGCCCATCGCCGTGGTGCTGCCCCTGTTCGGGGCCTTGGGCGTCCTCATCCCGGTACTCAGCTGCCGGGCATCCCAGCGCTATTCCGTGGTAGAGCGTCTGCGGGTCGAGTAAGTCAAGGTCAGCAATCCAAGAATGACGGGGCGTACTGAAACCCAGTCGCCCCGTGAATTATCCATTGCCTTGTATCAACAAACACACCATAAGCACAAAACAGTTATCCTTGATTCCTGTTTCCATGGTGCCATTGTACCTATCCGCGATTTCCCGCATTCCCGGGATGCCAAAACCATGGGCAAACTTGTCCGCTTTGGTGGTGGCAAGATCCGGATTTACCGTAGCACCTATGGGGTTTTCTACCCTGAGCATCAGTATCCCTTTGTTCGCCTTGCATCGGAGGGTAATCCTCTTTTCCTCCGCGTTCTTTACGCCTTCCATGGCATTGTCCAGAGCGTTGCCCAGCAGGGCCGCCAAATCCATGTCCGCTACAGGAAGTTCCCTTGGGAGAGACACGGCGAAGTCTGCCGTGATCCCCGCCTGTTCCATGGCCTCAGCCTTGGCGGAGAGTACCACATTGGCAGACTCATTTTCACAAAAGCGTCTGACTCCCTGCAGGGCCTGGGAACCAGCCATTTGCTCCAGGTAGCCAACGGCTCCTTGTGTAT
>CALWOL010000155.1 GCA_944383135.1 uncultured Flavonifractor sp. | reverse complement strand
GGCTGCTGGGGGCGGCGGGGGAGCTGGCGGACCATGCCGCCGTCTATCTGCGCATCCAGCTGGTTTTGGCGCCGGTGGTCATGTTCCAGCTGCTGTTTGAGAGCTTTTTTGTCACCGCCGGCCGGCCCGGCCTGGGCCTGGGGCTGACGGTGGCCGCCGGGCTCACCAACGCCGTGCTGGACTGGCTGTTCATGGGACCCATGGAGCTGGGCATCGCCGGGGCGGCGGCGGGCACCGTGTCGGGGGCGGCCATTCCGGCGGTGTGCGGCGTGGCCTTCTTCCTGCTGCGGCGGCAGGGCTTGGGCTTCGCCAGGCCGGAGCTCCGGTGGCGGCTGCTGGGCCGGGCCTGCTTCAACGGCTCCTCGGAGATGGTCACCAACCTGTCCAACGCCGTCACCACCTTCTTTTTCAACGCCATTATGCTGGAGCTGCTGGGCGCTCCCGGCGTGGCCGCCATCACCATCCTCCTCTACGCCCAGTTCCTGCTGGTGGCTCTCTTCCTGGGCTTCTCCATGGGGGCGGCCCCGGTGTTCAGCTTCAACCTGGGGGCGGAGCGGTACGACCGGCTGCGGACGGTCTTTACCCACTGCGCCCGGCTCATCCTGCTGGCCTCGGCGGCCATCCTCCTGCTGGCCCAGGCCCTGGCCCCGGTGATTGTGGGGCTCTTCTCCCCGCCCGGCTCCCAGGTCTACGGCCTGGCGCTGGAGGGCTTCCGCCTCTATTCCCCCGCCTTCCTCTTTGCCGGGGTGAATATCTTCGCCTCCGCCCTGTTTACCGCCCTGGGGGACGGCAGGCGCTCCGCCCTCATCTCCTTCGCCCGCACCCTGGGCTTCCTCATGGCGGGACTGCTGGTACTTCCCCGGCTGCTGGGGGTGACCGGCGTGTGGCTGGCGGTGCCGGCGGCGGAGGGGCTGAGCTGCGCGCTGTCCGTTTTCCTGCTGCGGCGGAACCGGGGCATGTTCGGCTGGAAAAGGGCATAAGAAAACGGGCGGCCTTACGGCCGCCCGTTCCATATCCAGAAAAGCCAGATAGCCAGGGCCAGCTGGGCGATGAGGATCGCCGGCAGGCCCCATTTGAAATACCAGTGGCGGGTCTTGTGGTGAAAGACCCGCATCCCCAGAATGGCCCCGGGGGAGCCCCCCAGCAGGGCCACCAGAAAGAAGGTCTTTTCCGGCACCCGCCAGGCCCCCCGGCGGGCCTTTCGCTTGTCAATCCCCATGAGGGAGAAGTCCAGAATACTGAGGGCAAGCACCCACAGCCAAACCCACTTCAGCATGCTTCCACCCCCAAGGCGGCCACCAGGCCGCCTCTTTTTTTGCTGGTCTCATACCACAGCCGGAGGTTGATTTCCAGCTCCGCCCCGCTGTCCAGAATGGCGGCATCGTCCCCGTCCAGGGCGATGATGGTCACCCAGTGCCACCAGTCCAGCCGCTTTTCCAGGCCGTTGTGGAGGTTGAGGAAGGCCACCGGACAGTCCCGCTCCAGACTGGCCGCCACAAAGGCGGCCAGCGCCTCATAGGGCGGGCGCTTGGTCCGGGCGGCGGGCACCGGGAAGAGGGCGGGGGAGAGGGTCAGCCCCACCGCCCTGCCGTAGGCCGCCAGGCCGTCTACCATCCCCTCCGGCCGGTTCAGGCCGTGGGAGACGGGGGTGACATAGTCCCACATCCGCTCCATCAGCGCCAGAAACTCCGGCCGGCTGGACGCCCCCGCCGGACAGAGGGCCCCCAGCTCCGGATGGGTCCGGGCCAGATAGGCGCAGATGACCGACGCGGCGGTGGGGCCGCACCCCGCCCGCCGCCGCCAGGGGTCGGGGTACCACTCCTGGTCCGCCCCCCGGGTGACCACTCCGTCCGGCCCGGTAATGTCCAGCCATTCCGGGTGGGAGAGAGACGCGCGGCGGGCCATCTTACACGTTGAACCGGAAGAGGACGATGTCCCCATCCTTCATCACGTACTCCTTGCCCTCGGAGCGGACCAGGCCCTTCTCCCTGGCCCCGGCCATGGAGCCGCAGGCCATCAGGTCGTCGAAATTGACCACCTCGGCCCGGATGAAGCCCCGCTCGAAGTCGGTGTGGATTTTGCCGGCGGCCTGGGGGGCCTTGGTGCCCCGCTTGATGGTCCAGGCCCGACACTCGTCCTCCCCGGAGGTGAGGAAGGAGATGAGCCCCAGCAGGGCGTAGCTGGCCTGGATGAGCCGGTCCAGGCCGGACTGGGCGATGCCCAGCTCCTCCAGAAACAGCTTCTTCTCCTCGGCGTCCAGCTCGGCAATCTCCGCCTCCAGCTTGGCGCAGACGGGGATGACCTGCGCCCCCTCCTTGGCGGCCAGCTCCTCCACAATCCTGTAATAGGCGTTGCCGCGGCAGTCGGCGAAGCCGTCCTCGTCCAGGTTGGCGGCGTAGATAATGGGCTTGAGGCTGAGGAGCTCTGCGGTGGCGATGAGGGCGGCGTCATCCTCGTCACAGGCAAAGGAGCGGGCGGAGTTGCCGTCGTTGAGCCAGTCCCGCAGGGCGGTGAACACCTCCACCTCCCGCAAAAACTTCTTGTCCCCCTTGGCGGCCTTCTGGGCCTTGTCAATCCGCCGCTCCACCATCTCCACGTCGGCCATGATGAGCTCGATGTCGATGACGCCGATGTCCCCCGCCGGGTCCACCGGCACGTTGGTGCTGGTGTCGGCCACCACGTGCATGATGTTCTCATCGTCAAAGCAGCGCACCACATGGACAATGGCGTCGCAGGCCCGGATGTTGGACAAAAACTTGTTGCCCAGCCCCTGGCCCTGGCTGGCCCCCTTCACCAGGCCGGCGATGTCCACAAACTCCACCACGGCGGGGGTGGTCTTTTTGGGGTGGTACATCTCGCTCAGGGCGTCCAGCCGGCTGTCCGGCACCGCCACCACACCCACATTGGGGTCAATGGTGCAGAAGGGGTAGTTGGCGCTCTCCGCGCCGGCGTTGGTAATGGCGTTGAACAGGGTGCTCTTGCCCACGTTGGGCAGACCCACGATCCCTAATTTCATATATCTCTACATCTCCTTAAAAAATGCTGTATTTACAAGGTTTTTCGCACTTTGGCGTTTTGACGGTTACGCCATTTTTACGCCATTTA
>CALWOL010000154.1 GCA_944383135.1 uncultured Flavonifractor sp. | reverse complement strand
CCCGCCGCCGCTCCTGTGGCCGTGGCCGCCGGCGAGACCGCGGTGAACAGCCCCATGCCCGGCAGCATCTTCAAGATTGAGTGCTCCGTGGGCAAGAGCGTGAAGGCCGGCGACGTGCTCATCGTCCTGGAGGCTATGAAGATGGAGATCGAGGTCTCCGCCCCCGTGGACGGCACCGTGAAGGCCATCGCCGTCTCCGCCGGTCAGACGGTGAACACCGACGATCTGCTTGTCACCCTGGGTTAAGGGGGTCGTAGTCCATGCCAAAGCCTGAAAACGCAATTTTAAATCCCTTTGAGCCGCTGACTGCCACAGAGGCCCTGATGGTCGCCGTGTGCGGCATGGTGGTCGTGTTCCTGATGCTGGTCATCCTGGCCCTGGTCATTATGATCATCTCCAAGGTCGTGGGCGGCATCGGCGGCAAGGCGGAAGCGGCTCCCGCGGCCAAGCCGGCCCCGGCCAAGCCCGCTCCGGCTCCAGCCCCCGCCGCCCCCGCGGTGGATGAGGGCGAGCTGGTGGCCGTCATGATGGCCGCCATCGCGGAGGAGTCCGGCATGTCCCCCAACTCCTTCCGCATCACCAATGTGAGCGCCGCCCCGGCTCCCGCAGCCGCCCCCGCCGCTGCGCCTGCTCCGGCTCCGGCCGCCGCGCCCGCCCCGGCTCCCGCCGCTGCGCCCGCTCCTGCCGCCGCTCCGGCTCCCGCTCCTGCCGCCGCCCCTGTGGCTGTGGCCGCCGGCGAGACCGCGGTAAACAGCCCCATGCCTGGCTCCATCTTCCGCATCGAGTGCACGGTGGGCCAGAAGGTGAAGGCCGGCGACGTGCTGGTGGTGTTGGAGGCCATGAAGATGGAGATTGAGGTCTCCGCCCCTGCGGACGGAACTGTGAAGGCCATCGCCGTCTCCAACGGTCAGACAGTGAACACCGACGACCTGCTGGTCACGCTGGGCTGAGAGGAGGGTGACAGAGTATGAATTTCTTTACTGAAGTAATGGTTGCAATCATGCAGGGTTCTGGCTTTGCCGCCATCCCCACCGACTGGCGTCAGCTGGTTATGATCGTGGTGGCCTGCGTGCTGCTGTATCTGGGCATCGGCAAGGGCTTCGAGCCCCTGCTGCTGGTCCCCATCGCCTTTGGTATGCTGCTGGCCAACCTGCCCCTCACCGGCCTGTTTAACGAGCCGGTGTACGACGCGGTCAGCCACACCGGAAGCGTGGGCTTCATGTGGGTGGTCTATCAGGGCGTGCAGTACGCCATCTACCCGTCCATCATCTTTATGGGCATCGGCGCCATGACGGACTTCGGTCCCCTGCTGGCCAACCCCATGTCCCTGCTGCTGGGCGCCGCCGCGCAGCTGGGCATTTTCACCGCCTTCCTGGTGGCCCTGGCGCTGGGCTTTGAGCCCTGCGAGGCCGCCGCCATCGGCGTCATCGGCGGCGCCGACGGCCCCACCGCCATCCTCACCTCCTCCAAGCTGGCCGCCGAGCTGCTGCCGGCCATCGCCATCGCGGCATACTCGTACATGGCGCTGATTCCGCTGATTCAGCCCCCCATTATGAAGCTGCTCACCACCAAGGAGATGCGCAAGGTCAAGATGACCCAGCTGCGCACCGTCTCCAAGACGGAGAAGATTGTGTTCCCCATCCTGGTGACAATCTTTGTTATCCTCCTGGTGCCCGACACCGCCCCCCTGATTGGTATGCTCATGCTGGGCAACCTGTTCCGTGAGTGCGGCGTGTGCGACCGCCTGTCCGACACCGCTCAGAACGCCCTGATGAACATCGTCACCATCGCCCTGGGCCTGTCCGTGGGCTTCAAGGCCACCTACGACAGCTTCCTGACGGCCGACACCCTGAAGATTATCTTCCTGGGCCTGTTCGCCTTCTGCCTGTCCACCGCCGGCGGCGTGATCTTCGGCGATGTGATGTACATTGTCACCAAGGGCAAGGTGAACCCCCTCATCGGCTCCGCCGGCGTGTCCGCCGTGCCTATGGCCGCCCGCGTGTCTCAGGTTGTGGGCCAGAAGGAGAACCCCGCCAACTTCCTGCTGATGCACGCCATGGGCCCCAACGTGGCCGGCGTCATCGGCTCCGCTGTGGCCGCTGGCTTCATGATCAAGGTCTTCGGCGGCTGATCCAAAATTTCCAAGCGCAAAATCTCCCGGCCTGCGGACCGGGAGATTTTTTTGCGCACAGCGTTGCAGTCCCCCCCAAAAGCCCGTCTGCTGTATAGAAAGGGGGGATTGCCGGTGCGGGAGCGGGAGAGCTATCTGGATGCGCTGCGGTGCTTTGCCATGTTCTGCGTGGTGCTGCTGCACACCCAGGCGCCGGTGCTGATCTGCACGGACTACTACGGGCTGCCCTCCTGGCGGGCGTGTATGCTGCTGGATACCGGGACCCGGATGGGGGTGCCGCTGTTCTTCATGCTCAGCGGGTATCTGATGCTCAGCCGGCCGGAGACGGCGGAGTTCCGGACGTTTTATGGCCGGAGGCTGCCCAAGCTGCTGGTCCCGCTGCTGGCGTGGAACGGAATCTACTATCTGGCGGACGGCCTGCTGTACGGGGAGGCGCGCAGCCTCTCCGGCTTTCTGGCCGGGGTGCTGGACCAGGGGTGCAGCTACCACATGTGGTTTGCCTACACCCTGGCGGGGATCTACCTGCTGTGCCCCTTTCTGCGGCGGATGGCCGGCCAGTGCACCCCCCGGCAGCAGCTTTTGCTCATTGTTCTGGCGGCGTTTCCCAGCGGCGTGTGCCTATACCTGCATATCCACCTGTTCGACCCGCTGCTGAGCGGCTTTCTGGGGTATTTTCTGGCGGGCCTCTGGCTGGGGAGCCGGGATCTGGGCCGGGGGCGGTACGTCCTCTACGGCCTGGGGGCGGCGGCCTATCTGATGGGGACTCTGGGGAACCTGCTGGACGCCTCCCCGGCGGCCATCTCCCTGCCCTGGAACGGGGGCTATCTGCTCCACCACTATTTCACCAGCGGGGCGGTATTTGTGTGGGTGAAGACGTTTTTTGCCAGACACAGGGCGCGCCTCGCCCCCCTGGCAGGGGGCCTGGCCCGGCTCTCCGGGCTGATGTCCGGCGTGTACTGGGCGCACATTCTGGTGCTGAACGTGGTCTCCGGGCTGACGGGGAGCGGCCTGACGGTCTTTGGGTATGTTGCGGTGCGCCTGGCGGCCACGGCGGGGATCTCCCTGGCCGTCGCCTGGGCGGCCTCCCGGATTCCGGCTGTGGGCCGGGTGCTGCTGGCATAAAAAATCTCCGCCGTCCCGCTGGGCGGCGGAGATTTTGTGTTTGGGGGGAAGCTCAGGACTCCTCGGCGAAGTTGCCGGTGTAGAGCTGATAGTACTTGCCCTTCTTGGCGATGAGCTCGTCGTGGGTGCCCCGCTCGATGATGCGGCCCTGCTCCATGACCAT
>CALWOL010000153.1 GCA_944383135.1 uncultured Flavonifractor sp. | reverse complement strand
AGGGCTATCCCGAGATCGGCCTGTACTGGGAGAAGGCCGCTCTGGAGGAGGCCGAGCACGCCGCCAAGTTCGCCGAGCTGCTGGGCGAGGTGCTGACCGACTCCACCAAGAAGAACCTGGAGATGCGTGTGGACGCCGAGAACGGCGCTACCGCCGGCAAGTTCGAGCTGGCCAAGAAGGCCAAGGAGCTCAACCTGGACGCCATCCACGACACCGTCCATGAGATGGCCCGCGACGAGGCCCGCCACGGCAAGGCTTTCGAGGGCCTGCTGAAGCGGTACTTCGGCTAATCAGAGTGAGTAAAATTCCCCGGACCGCCAGGTCCGGGGAATTTTTTGCCGTAGCGGGCCTCGTCACCGAGCGTTTTGCCGGAGGCAAAACCTCGATGCCGGGCGGATTCACTCCGCCCGAGCAGATAAAATCACCGGGGCCCCCATGGGACCTGTCCCATGGGGATGGCCCGCCACGGCAAGGCTTTCGAGGGCCTGCTGAAGCGTTACTTCGGCTAATCAGAGTGAGTGAAATTCCCCGGACCGCCAGGTCCGGGGAATTTTTTGCCGTGCCGGGCGGCCTTTTTTCTTTGACAAAGGGAGGACACCGGGTTTAAGATAGACGGAAAAGAGATGGAGGCGGAGCAGAGATGATACGGCTTCAGCTGTCCGATGACAACGGACAATACCAGGAGAGCGAACGGTGGTGGGTCTACACCACCTTAATGGCCATCGGCGGATTTTACGGCGCCTTTACGTACAGCATCCGGGGCGGCGTGTTCTGCAACGCCCAGACGGCCAACTTCGTACTCTTTGCCATGGCGGTGGGGGACGCCCACTGGAGCAAGGCGGTGTACTACCTGATTCCCATGGCGGCGTATTTTTTGGGTGCCTTTCTGACGGAGCTGGCCTTTACCTCTCCCAGATGGAAGTTCCCCATCCACTGGGAGACGGCGTTGATTGCCGTTGAGATGGGCATTGTGGTGGTACTGGGCCTGATTCCGGAGAGCGCCCCCTATCAGATTTCCCAGATTATCGTCAATTTCATGTGCTCCATGCAGTACAACACCTTCCGGGCCGCCCAGGGAATTCCCATGGCCACCACCTTCTGCACCAACCACGTGCGGCAGACAGGCATCGCCTGCTGCAAGGCCATCCGCAGCGGCGACGCGAAGGACCGGCGGCGGATGTACTGCCACCTGGCGATGATTGCGGCCTTTGTGGTGGGCGGTATCCTTTCCACCATCCTGTGCCGGCACTTCCAGGGCCGGGCCGTATGGGCCGCCCTGATTCCCCTGACCGTACTGCTGGTGGATTTGGTGCGGGCGGACTTGGCGCAGAAACAGAGCGCCAACTGAGAGAAAAAACAGGCGGACGGCTGAGCCGTCCGCCTGTTTTTTGCCAATCAGGGGTGGTGAGTCTCGCTGCCGCGGAGCCGCTCGTGGTCCTCCAACAGGGCCTGAGAGGCCAGATCAAAGGCCTGGGCATCCTCGTAGCGGTTGACCAGCTCGCTCTCCTGCAGATCGCTGTAATCCTTCTCCCTGCCCTTATAGACCAGCTTCAGCAGGATGGGGGTCAGAATGGTGGTGGCAATGACCATCAGTACCACGGGACCGAAGAACTCCTCCCGCATCAGCCCGGCGGCAATGCCGTCATTGGCCACAATCAGAGCCACCTCGCCCCGGGAGATCATGCCCACGCCGATGCGCAGGGAATCCTGCCCGGAGTAGCCGCACAGCCGGGCGCCCAGCCCGCAGCCGATGACCTTGGAGGCCACTGCCCACAGAATAAGCAGGAGGGAGAAGAGCACGATTGCCATGCTCATCTGGGGCAGCACCACCTTCAGACCCAGGCTGGCGAAGAAAACGGGGGAGAGAAGGGTATAGGAAAGAGTGTCGAACCGGTCCTGGAGATAGGTGACACGGGGCGTCTTGGCGAAAATCAGGCCGGCAATGTAGGCGCCAGTGATATCGGCCACACCGAAGAAAGCCTCCGCCGCATAGGCGTACAGCAGGCAGAAGGCGAAGGAGATGACCACAAAGCGCCGTTTGTCCCGGTCGTACCGCCGGAACCACCACTCCACCACCCGGTGGAGCACCATCCATACCACCACGCTGACGGCAAAAAAGGCGGCAATCTTTATCAGCACCAGCAGCAGGCTGGCTCCGGTGCCCGCCAGACTGGTGATGATGGTGAGGGCCACGATGCCCAGTACATCGTCAATGATGGCGGCGCCCAGGATGGCGTTGCCCGAGCGGGTGGAGAGCTTGCCGATTTCTTTCAGCGTCTCCACCGTAATGCTCACGGAGGTGGCGGTGAACACCACGCCGATAAAGAAGTTCTGGAGCAGGGTATCCTGCCCCTGATTGAAGGCGGCAGTGAGGAAGAAGCCGCCCGCCAGGGGGACAAGCACGCCGATCAGGGCGATGATGAAAGCGGACCTGCCCGCCTTTTTCAGCTCCGCCAGGTCGGTCTCCAGGCCGGCGTTGAACATCAGAACAATGACGCCCAGCTCGGCCAGCTGGTCCATCAGGGAGGTCTCCTGCAGCAGATTCAGCATGGCGGGACCCATGACCAGACCAGCCAGCAGGGCGCCCACCACCTGAGGCAGGGCAAACCGCTTGGTGAGAATGCCAAGCACCTTGGTGCTCAGCAAAATCAGCGCAAGCTCAAAGAGAAAATGATAGCTCATGGTACACGCTCCTTTCGAGGGTATGGGAAAAATGCACCATGAATGGTATTTCCCTTTGTGCAGAAAGTCAATCGTCAATGTGGACAGAAAGAGCGGGCAAAGAGGCTGCGATTCTGACAATGGAAAAGGGAGGAAATTCCGGTCAGACAGTTCTTGACTTTTGTCCTTTAAAGCGATAAAATAAACGACATGGAAAATCCAAGCCCTGCCCGGCCGCCGGCCGGAGCGGGCGGAAGAGAGGACGCAATGGTAATCACAGAATTTCTGGAGCGCAACGCCCGGCTGTACCGGGATGAGACGGCCCTGGTGGAGATCAACCCCTCGGAGGAGCGGGATCGGGCGGTTACCTGGCGGGAGTTCAGCCTCATCGAGCGCAGCAGGCCCGACGAGCCCTACCGCCGGGAGATGACCTGGGGCCAGTTTGACAAGAAGGCCAACCGCTTTGCCAACCTTCTGCTCAGCCGGGGAGTGAAGCGGGGAACCAAGGTGGGGATCCTGCTGATGAACTGCCTGGAGTGGCTGCCCATCTATTTCGGCATCCTGAAGGCGGGCTGCCTGGCGGTGCCCCTGAATTTCCGCTATTCCTCGGAGGAGATCCGCTACTGTCTGGATTTGGCGGATGTGGAGGCGCTGGTGTTCGGCCCGGAGTTCATTGACCGGCTGGTGCCCATCCTCCCCGACCTGGGGCGGGTGAAGCTGCGCTTTTACGTGGGCAACCGCGTTCCCGACTTTGCCGAGAGCTACCGGGAGCTGGTGATGTACTGCTCCTTTGAAAATCCGCCGGTTCACCTGGAGCTCAGTGATTTGGCGGCCATCTACTTTTCCTCCGGCACCACCGGCTTCCCCAAGGCCATCCTGCACAATCACAAGGCCCTGCTCTCCGCCTGCCTCACCGAGCAGCACCACCACGGCCAGACCCATGAGGACGTGTTCCTGTGCATCCCGCCCCTGTACCACACCGGAGCCAAGATGCACTGGTTCGGCTCCCTGGCCAGCGGCAGCAAGGCGGTGCTCCTGCGGGGGGTATCCCCCCAGTGGATTCTCCGGGCGGTGACGGAGGAGAAGTGCACCATCGTCTGGCTGCTGGTGCCCTGGGCTCAGGATATTCTGGACGCCATCGACAGCGGCCGGGTGAATCTGGACGACTACCTGCTGGACCAGTGGCGGCTGATGCACATCGGCGCCCAGCCGGTGCCCCCCAGCCTCATCCACCGGTGGAAGAAGGTCTTCCCCCACCACCTGTACGACACCAATTATGGCCTCAGCGAGTCCATCGGGCCGGGCTGCGTCCACCTGGGGGTGGAGCACATCGACAAGGTGGGCGCCATCGGTAAGCCGGGCTATCTGTGGGCGGCCAAGGTGGTGGATGAGCAGGGCAGCGAGGTGCCCCAGGGCCAGGTGGGAGAGCTGGCGGTCAGCGGCCCCGGCGTAATGCAGTGCTACTACAAGAACCCGGAGGCCACCGCCGAGGTGCTCAAGGGCGACTGGCTGTACACCGGCGATATGGCCCAGGTGGACGCCGACGGCTTCATCTACCTGGTGGACCGGAAAAAGGACGTGGTCATTTCCGGCGGCGAGAACCTGTATCCGGTGCAGATTGAGGATTTTCTGCGGAAGTTCGACAAGCTCAAGGACGTGGCGGTCATCGGCCTGCCCGATCCCCGGCTGGGAGAGATTGCCGCCGCCATTGTGGAGGTCAAGGAGGGCATGACCTGCACCGAGGCGGAAATCAACGCCTTCTGCCAGGAGCTGCCCCGGTACAAGCGGCCCCGGAAGATTATCTTTGACCACGTGCCACGCAACCCCACCGGAAAGATTGAAAAGCCCGCCCTGCGGGAGAAATACTGCCACGGCCGGCTGGTGGAGGCCCAGATTACCCACTGAGAGGAGCATACCCAAGTGAGCGACTTATGGATCAAACTGTCCCTGCTGCTTATCTTCTTCGCGGTGATGGTGGGCATCGGCATTTACTGCCGCCGCCACGCCACCGATGTGACCGGCTTCGTGCTGGGCGGACGCTCGGTGGGGCCCTGGCTCACCGCCTTTGCCTACGGCACAAGCTATTTTTCCGCCGTGGTCTTTGTGGGCTACGCCGGACAATTCGGCTGGCGCTTCGGCATTGCCGCCACCTGGGCGGGGCTGGGCAACGCCTTCCTGGGCTCCCTGCTGGCCTGGGTGGTGCTGGGCCGGCGCACCCGCATTATGACCCAGCACCTGGACAGCGCCACCATGCCGGAGTTCTTCGGCCGGCGGTTCGGCAGCCGGAAGCTGAAGCTCACCGCCTCGGTGATTATCTTTATCTTCCTGATTCCCTACACCGCCAGCCTGTACAACGGCCTCTCCCGGCTGTTTGCCATGGCCTTTGACATCGACTACGCCGTGTGCGTGGTGGTGATGGCGGTGCTCACCGGCATCTATGTGATTGCCGGAGGCTATATGGCCACCGCCATCAACGACTTTATCCAGGGTATCATTATGATTTTCGGCATCATCGCCGTTATCCTGGCGGTGCTCAACACCCAGGGGGGCTTTGCCGCCGCCATGGATGCCCTGGCCCGGGTGAGTGACCCCGCCGTGTCCGGCACCCCGGGGGTGTTCGCCTCCTTCTTCGGCCCGGATTTGCTCAGCCTCATCGGCGTGGTGGTGCTCACCAGCCTGGGCACCTGGGGCCTGCCCCAGATGGTGCAGAAATTCTACGCCATCAAAAGCGAGGAGGCCATCACCCAGGGGACCATCATCTCCACCGCCTTTGCCCTCGTCGTGGCGGGAGGCTGTTACTTCCTGGGCGGCTTCGGCCGGCTGTTCTCCACCCCGGAGCTGGTGGCGGAAAACGGCTACGATTCCATCATCCCCGCCATGCTCTCCGGCCTGCCCACCATCCTCATCGCGGTGGTGGTCATTCTGGTGCTCTCCGCCTCCATGTCCACCCTGTCCTCCCTGGTGCTGGCCTCCAGTTCCACCCTCACCCTGGACTTTATCAAGGGGAACCTCATCAAGGATATGGACGAGAAGCGGCAGGTGCGGTGGATGCGGGTCCTGGTGGTGGTGTTTATCGCCATTTCGGTGGTGCTGGCCATCATCCAGTACCGCTCCAGCCTCACCTTCATCGCCCAGCTCATGGGCGTGTCCTGGGGCGCTCTGGCCGGCAGCTTCCTGGCCCCCTTCCTCTATGGGCTGTACTGGAAGCGCACCACCAAAATCGCCTGCGTGTGCAGCTTCCTGTTCTCCACCGTGGTGATGCTGGCCAACATCTTTGTGGGCTCCGCCTTTCCCGCCGTGCTCCAGTCGCCCATCAACGCCGGCGCCTTCTGCATGGTGGCGGGGCTGGTGATTGTACCGGTGGTGAGCCTGATTACCCCAGCCCCCAAGGAAGAGTGGGTGGAGGAGATCTTCGCCTGCTACCGCCGCACTGTCACCGTGGCGGTGACCGACTCCATTGGGCCCAGAAACGCCCTGGAGAAAACCGGAAAAACACGTTGACTTTATTGTAAGAGAGTGATAAAGTAATTCCGTTCAAAGTTTTGCAGGAACGGAACCAGGTAGAGGCAGTTTCGCCGGAAATTTTTCGTCCTCTGCATGTGTGCAGAGGACGTTTTTTATCTTCCCGGCCTCTGAAAAGGAGAGATGCACCATGAAAACCCTGATGCTCGGCAACGAGGCCGTGGCCCGGGGCCTCTATGAGGCGGGCTGCGCCGTCGTCTCCAGCTATCCCGCCACCCCCAGCACCGAGATTACCGAAGCCGCGGCCAAATACCCGGAAATTTACGCCGAGTGGGCTCCTAACGAGAAGGTGGCCATGGAGACCGCCTTCGGCGCCTGCCTGGCGGGAAAGCGCTCCTTCTGCGGGATGAAGCACGTGGGCCTCAATGTGGCCGCCGATCCCCTGTTCACCATCGCATACACCGGCGTCAACGCCGGCATGATTATCGGCGTGGCCGACGACGCGGGAATGCATTCCTCCCAGAATGAGCAGGACTCCCGCCACTATGCCCGCGCCGCCAAGCTGCCTATGCTGGAGCCCGCCGATTCCGGCGAGGCCCTGGCCTTTACCAAGCTGGCCTATGAGCTCTCCGAGCGGTTTGACACCCCCGTGCTGCTGAAGATGTGCACCCGGGTGTCCCACTCCCAGAGCGTGGTGGAGACCGGCGAGCGTGCGGAGCCTGCCCCGGTACCCTATGAGAAAAAGCCCGCCAAGTACATTATGATGCCCGGCTACGCCAAGCTGCGCCACCCCGTGGTGGAGGAGCGGCTGGCCGCCCTGGCGGAATACGCCGAGACCACCCCCCTCAACCGGGTGGAGGCGGGCAGCGACCGCAAGATCGGCATCATCACCTCCTCCACCAGCTATCAGTATGTGAAGGAGGTCTGCGGCGACAAGTACCCGGTGCTCAAGCTGGGTATGATCTGGCCCATGCCGGACCAGAAGATCAAGGAATTTGCCGCCTCCGTGGACCTGCTGACGGTGGTGGAGGAGCTGGACGGCTTCATTGAGGACCACTGCCGCGCCCTGGGACTGGCTCTGGCGGGGAAGGACTACTTCTCTCCCATTGGAGAGCTGAGCCAGAACCTGGTGGCCGAAAAGCTGGGCGCGGTGCCCGATTCCGGCAAGGCTCTGGAGGAGAATATCCCCGCCCGGCCTCCTGTGATGTGCGCCGGCTGCCCCCACCGCGGCCTGTTCTATACCTTAAATAAGCTGAAGCTCACCGTGCTGGGCGACATCGGCTGCTACACCCTGGGGGCGGTTCCCCCCCTGGCGGCCATCGACTCCACCATCTGCATGGGGGCCTCCGTATCCGGCATCCATGGCTTCCTGAAGGCCTCCGGCGGGGAGAGGGACGGCAAAACCGTGGCGGTCATCGGCGACTCCACCTTCATGCACTCCGGCATCACCGGGCTGGTGAACATCGCCTACAACGAGTCCAACGCCACCGTCATCATCCTGGACAACTCCATTACCGGCATGACCGGACACCAGCAGAATCCCACCACCGGCTTTAACCTGAAGGGGGACCCCTGCACCAAGATTGATTTGGAGAGCCTGTGCCGGGCGGTGGGCATCCGCCGGGTGCGGGTGGTGGACCCCTATGATTTGGGCCAGTGTGAGACGGCCATCCGGGAGGAGCTGGCCGTCGGGGAGGCGTCGGTGATTATCTCCCGCCGGCCCTGCGCCCTGCTCAAGTACGTCAAGCACAAGGCCCCCCTGGTGGTGGATACCGCCAAGTGTGTGGGCTGCAAAGCCTGCATGAAGATCGGCTGCCCCGCCATTTCGGTGCGGGACGGCAAGGCCGGAGTGGACGCCACCCTGTGCGTGGGCTGCGGCGTGTGCCAGCAGCTGTGCAGGTTCGATGCGCTCCAGGCGCCCCAGGAGGTGTGAGTATGCAGACGAAAAACATTATGATTGTGGGCGTGGGAGGCCAGGGCACTCTGCTGGCCAGCAAGCTGCTGGGCCGTCTGCTGCTGGACCAGGGCTATGACGTGAAGGTATCCGAGGTCCACGGCATGAGCCAGCGGGGAGGCAGCGTGGTAACCTACGTCCGTTACGGCGACAAGGTCTACTCTCCCGTCATCGACAAGGGGGAGGCCGACTTCATCGTCTCCTTTGAGCTGCTGGAGGCCGCCCGGTGGCTGGAGTTCCTCCGCCCCGACGGACGGGTTATCACCAACACCCAGCAGATCAACCCCATGCCGGTGATTACCGGCGCGGCGGAGTACCCCGAGGATTTGGTGGCCAAGCTGGCCGCCTCCGGCGCCCGGGTGGACGCCATGGACGCCCTGGCCCTGGCCGGGCAGGCGGGCTCCAGCCGGGCGGTGAACCTGGTGCTCATGGGCCGGCTGTCCCGGTACTTTGATTTGCCGGAGGAGCTCTGGCAGCAGGCCATTGCCAAGAGCGTGCCGGAGAAATTCCTGGAGCTGAACCGGATGGCCTTCCATCTGGGCAGAAATTCCTGAGGTGCAAGGAGAGAGGAAACACATGGAGCGTTACTACCAGAAAGAGATTGAGTGCGCCAGCCGGGAGCAGATTCGGGCCTGGCAGGATGAGCGCCTGGTGCGCCAGGTACATAATGTGTGGGACAACGTGCCCTATTACCGGAAAAAGATGGAGGAGAAGGGCCTTACCCCCGACGACATCAGGAGCGTGGACGATCTATCCAAGCTGCCCTTTGTCACCAAGGACGATTTGCGCCAGGCCTACCCCTACGGCCTGCTGGCCCGACCTCTGAAGGACTGCGTGCGCATCCAGTCCACCTCCGGCACCACCGGTAAGCGGGTGGTGGCCTTCTACACCCAGCACGACATTGACCTGTGGGAGGACTGCTGCGCCCGGGCCATTATGGCCGCCGGCGGAACCAATGAGGACGTGTGCCAGGTGAGCTACGGCTACGGCCTGTTCACCGGCGGCCCCGGCCTCAACGGCGGCTCCCACAAGGTGGGCTGCCTCACTATCCCTACCTCCTCCGGCAACACCGAGCGGCAGATTATGTTCATCCGGGACCTGAACGCCACCATCCTGTGCTGCACCCCCTCCTACGCCGCCTATCTGGCGGAGAGCATGAAGGAGATGGGCCTCACTCCGGAGGAAATTCCCCTGAAGGCGGGCATCTTCGGCGCCGAGGCCTGGAGCCAGGAGATGCGCCGGGACATTGAAAAGACCCTGGGCATCAAGGCCTATGATATCTACGGCCTCACCGAGCTGTCCGGGCCCGGCGTGTCCTACGAGTGCTCCGCCCAGACCGGTATGCACATCAACGAGGACCACTTCATCGCCGAGA